>JBBSJI010000064.1:0-16055 GCA_038257425.1 Chitinophagales bacterium | reverse complement strand
TTTTTGATACATGTGTATTCAACAGCTTACATGCACGATGAAGAGCCAAAGGACTTTGCAAAGTATTTTGCTTTCTTAAATCTTTTTGTTTTCTCTATGTTGCTGCTCGTAATGGGCGCCAACTTTGTAATTATGTTCATTGGCTGGGAAGGCGTGGGGCTTTGTTCTTACCTGCTCATCGGTTTCTGGTTTAAAAATACCAACTACAATATTGCAGCAAAAAAAGCCTTTATCATGAACCGCATTGGTGACCTTGGTTTTTTACTGGCTGTTTTCTGGCTGATAAGCAAACTGGGCACAGCAGATTATCATGAAGTGTTTGCGAATGTTTCTAAATTATCTGCAACAGATATTACGGGAATCACCATGTTATTATTTGTTGGTGCTATGGGTAAAAGTGCACAGATCCCTTTATACACCTGGTTGCCAGATGCTATGGCCGGTCCAACACCCGTAAGTGCCCTGATTCATGCGGCCACCATGGTTACGGCCGGTATCTACATGATAGCACGAAGCAATATCTTGTATACCATGGCGCCGGTAACGCAGGGAGTTGTTGCCATAGTTGGATTATCAACAGCGATACTTGCAGCAACCATTGCGTTAAAACAAAATGATATTAAAAAAGTATTGGCCTACTCTACAGTGAGCCAGTTGGGATATATGTTTTTAGCACTGGGTGTAGGCGCATACACCGGTGCTGTTTTCCATGTAATGACACATGCATTCTTCAAAGCCTTATTGTTCCTCGGTGCAGGTAGCGTTATACATGCTATGAGTGGCGAACAGGATATCCGTAATATGGGCGGACTAAAAAAATACATGAGTATTACGCATATCACTTTCTTACTCGCATGTTTGGCCATTGCAGGCATGCCGCCTTTCTCAGGTTTCTTTTCTAAGGATGAGATCTTAGCTGCAGCATATCAAAGCTCACCACTGCTTTGGGGAGTGGGCGTTGCCGGTGCGGTGATGACGGCTTTTTATATGTTCCGTTTGTATGCCATGACCTTCCTCGGAAAATTCAGGGGCACTCATGAGCAGGAGCATCATTTACATGAAAGCCCCAAAGCCATAACTATTCCATTGATCATTCTGGCAATACTTTCAGTTGTTGGCGGTTTGATAGGCATTCCTGAAATATTCATGCATGGCGGACATAAGCTGGAAGCATTTTTAGCACCGGTATTTGCACAAAGCAATGCAATTACAGAAGTACATCATTTATCTCATGCAACCGAATATATGTTGATGGGTATTTCGGTGACTGCTGCATTAGCTGCATTGGTTTTTGCATGGAACAGGTACAGCAATCCCGATAGCTATCGGGACCAAAAGATAGAAAAAGAAGAGACAGGTATTGGAAAAGTACTTGCCAATAAATGGTATGTTGATGAGTTGTATGATGCAATCATTGTAAAACCTGTTTTGTCGATCGCCAAATATTTCAATAATGTGTTTGAGAAAAAAGGCATTGATGGGTTTGTGAATGGTGTGGGCAAAGCAGTTAATTATGGCAGCCGCCAAATCCGTTTATTACAATCGGGGCAGGTAGGCAATTATGTATTAATGATGGTGCTGGGTATTTTAGTTTTTTTTATTATTCAATTGTTTTTGTAATGCCATCTTTCCCGAGGTTATCGGGATTAGAAGGCATTATGCCGATAGCAGAAGCAATTGTTTTTTTTGGCATAAATCGGTATAATTACAAGATATGGACCCAAAAAATATCTGGATAACATTTCCTGAGTTATTAACCTGGTTTCCGTTGATAGCGGGATTGGTTGCATTTATCATACGCAAAGATAAAGCGGTAAAAACCTGGGCAATACTGGCTTCGCTGATCACGCTGGGCATATCTGTTGTTAGTTTGTTGTACACAGATAATGGCAAACATTTTTATCTGAATAATGTAAGTTATTTCTGGCTGAAATATTTGGGCAGCAACTTTACGCTTGGTTTAGATGGAATGGGGCATATGCTTACAGCATTAACAGCAGTTGCTTTTCCGTTGATATTCATCGCAACCAATAAAACAGCATATAAGAATGCAAATGTATTTTATGGCTTAATGCTTTTAACACAAGCTGGCTTAATGGGCGTGTTTACGGCAATGGACATTTTGGTGTTTTATTTCTTCTGGGAGCTCGCAGTTATTCCAGCGTATTTTCTTTGCAGCCGCTGGGGTGGAGAGCGAAGGATCCAGGCCACATTTAAATTCTTTGTATATACATTTACAGGTTCCTTATTAATGCTGGTGGGTATAATATATGTGTATATGCATACCATTCCTACTGCGTTTGCTGAGCATTCCTTTTCTATGAATGCAATTTATTCAGCACTACTTACACCGGCAGAAAAAAACTGGCTCTTCTGGCTTTTCTTTGTTGCGTTTGCTATAAAGATGCCGGTATTTCCTTTTCATACCTGGCAGCCAGATACCTACGAACAGGCACCTACATCAACTACGATGGTGCTCAGTGGTATCATGGTAAAAATGGGCGTGTTTGCAGTCATTCGCTGGATGGTTCCAATCTTCCCCGATGCGGTTACGAAGTTTGATAATATTGTTATTGCGCTTTCAGTGATCGGCATGATCTACGCCAGCTTAATTGCCATTAAGCAGGATGACCTGAAAAGATTTGTGGCGTATTCATCCATTGCCCATATCGGTTTAATGTGTGCAGCCATTTTTACAAAAACAGAAATTGGTTTGCAGGGAGTAATGATACAGATGTTCAGTCATGGTATTAATATTATAGGAATGTGGATAGTGGTTGACCTGATTGAAAAACAAACCGGCACACGAAAAATATCAGAGTTGGGCGGCATTGCCCATAAAGCACCTGCCTTAACTATTTTCCTGGTGGTAATCGCTTTGGCAAATATTGCACTGCCATTAACCAATGCATTTGTAGGAGAATTTATGATGTTCAGCGGACTTTTTACTTTTAATATATGGTTTGCTGCTGTTGCCGGTTTAAGCATCATCCTGGCTGCGGTTTATACTTTGAATATGGTGCAGAAGGTTTTTTATGGTGAGGCAAATGCCATCACTGAAAAAATACAGGACATTACATTGAATCAAAAATTGGTATTGAGCATTTTGCTGGTATTTATTTTTCTGTTTGGTGTATTTCCGCAACCGCTTTTCGATCTCACAAAAGATACAGTAACAGCTATAATTACAAGAATTAAATAATAAAAACGCCTTTGGCGTAAACGAGGTATGAATGCAATAATATTAACAGCAACCTGGGGAGTAGTGATGATGTTGGGCGGGGCTTTTATTAAAAGTAAAACCACACCCAAATACCTGGCTATGTTTGGATTGGCAGCGATCATAGCAGCCAATTGCATCCAGATGAATTCAGGAGCCTCGTTCTTTACTGTTGATGTAAAGAACATGCTGCATTTCAACAGTTTTAATCTAACCTTTATTAACGTGGCTTTTGGTTGTACCCTGCTTTATTTTTTGCTGAACGGGAGGGATATTGAAAAAGTTGGAGAGAATGTGTCAGAATATTTTGCCCTGTTATTTTTTATTTTATGCGGTATAGCTATCATCTCCACTTTTAATTCTTTGCTGATGCTTTTTATTGGTATCGAGATCGTTTCCATACCACTGTATATTTTAACCGGGAGTGATAAAAGAAATTTAAAAAGTAATGAAGCAGCCCTGAAGTATTTTTTAATGGGTGCTTTTTCAACAGGATTGATGTTATTGGGGATTGCATTTTTGTATGGAGGGAATGCCGCCGGTTCTTTTTATATTGATAATATCATTTCGGGCAATGGGCCAATGCCTCCCATGATCGCATCAGGACTGGTTTTTTTATTAATATCCATGTCGTTTAAAGTATCTGCTGCTCCCTTTCATTTCTGGACACCGGATGTTTATGACGGAGCACCCACGGTGTTCACTTCTTTTATGGCTACCATTGTTAAAGTTGCCGCTTTCTTTGCATTTGTACGGTTATTTGAGAACAGTTTTGGCAGTATGCATCAGCAATGGCAAACACTCATTGTTATTTTAATTGCCGCCACTTTATTAATAGGAAATCTTACTGCTGTTTTTCAGCAAAGTGTAAAAAGGATGCTTGCGTATTCCAGTATTGCACAGGCTGGCTTTATGTTGTTTTCCTTATTTGCATTGAACAATCTTGCAAAGGAGGGATTGGTATTATATGCAGCTGCATACAGTCTTGCCAGTATCGGCATCTTTGCCATTTTAATACGCATGAAAGACCAAAGCATGGATGGTTTTAATGGACTGGGTAAACAACAACCTTTGTTATCAGTTACCGCCACCGTATTTCTTTTGTCATTAACCGGCATACCCTTAACAGCTGGTTTCCAAAGCAAATTTTATATGTTGATGGCTGCTGTTAAGGATGGTCATCATTTATGGCTGGTTATATTTGCAGTGCTTTGTGCAGCCATCAGCGCTTATTATTATTTCAGAATAATCCAGGCGATGTTCTTTAGAGAAAATGTTGATGGCGTTGTATTGGCTGAGGACATCACGCCCGCCTTTAAAATACTCTTGGTAATAACAGCTGTTATTATCATTGCTTTAGGTTTATTCCCTAACCTGCTTACCGACTGGCTTTATTTTTAAATGAGCCTGACCGCTTATAAAAGTTTTCGGGTATAATTGTTTTCAGTACTTAACTTTAGGCTGAATTAATTCAATCCATGACTTTTAAAGATACGCTTGCACTTTCCTGGCGAAATATTTCAAGCAATAAATTACGCACTGCAATTACAGTTGCTATTATTGCATTAGGCATTTTTGCGCTTATCCTCATCATCACTTCCATCAAAGCAGCAAGCAACAGTCTTACCACCAGTTTCTCCACTATGGGTGCAAATTCTTTCAGCCTTCGCTTTAAAGACCGTAACATCAGGATTGGTGGCGGCCGGCAGAATGAGAATACAAAAACCAGTAAGTCCGCATCAAGGAATAAGAAAAGCAACATGGGTAAGGTAATTACCTATGATGAAGCAAGAGCTTTTAAGGAGCGCTATAATTTTCCTGCAAAGGTTGGGTTGGCATTAATGGGCCCCAGAAATATCATCTGTAATAATGATCGTAAAAAAACAAATCCGGATGTAACTGTTTTAGGTGGTGACGAAAATTACCTGGAACTGAACGGCTATAAAATTGCTTATGGACGAAATTTTACAGAAGGGGAAATTGAATCGGGACGTAGTATCTGCATGCTGGGCAGTGGGGTTGCTAAAAAATTATATCCTGATAATCCGGCTAAAGCAGTTGATAAAGTGGTGAGTGTTGATCATACACCATACCGGGTTATTGCTGTTTTGGAAGATAAAGGATCAAGTGCATTTTTTAATACCAGTAAGATCGTAGTTACTTCTTATAATAATATCAGGCGCTTGTATGCCACGCAAAATTCTTCCTTTAATATAGGTGTTATGGTACCCGATCTTAAAATGATGGATGTTGCTATCGGCGAGGCCAAAGGTACATTCAGGCCTATAAGAAAACTGGATGTTAAGGACGATGCTAATTTTTACGTAGATAAGAGTGACAGTATTGCAGAGGCTTTACTGACCAACCTGGGATTTTTAGAAAAGGGAACAATTGGTATAGCTTTTATTACGCTTATAGGTGCGGCTATTGGTTTAATGAATATAATGCTGGTAGCAGTAAATGAACGTACCAAGGAAATAGGCTTGATAAAAGCGCTGGGCGGCAAAAAAGAAGATATCAGGGCACAGTTCCTGTACGAATCGGTTTTGATAAGTTTACTGGGTGCAGTAGTGGGGATAATATCCGGCATTTTATTAGGTAACGTAGTTGCCTTTTTACTGAACACCGGGTTTGTGGTACCCTGGGCCTGGGTTATTGCCGGTATTTTTGTATGTTCATTTGTAGGGCTGGCGGCAGGCCTGTACCCGGCTTACAAGGCTTCAAAACTGGATCCTATCGTTGCCTTAAGGTATGAATAGACTCGATTTATTTACCAAAACCGAGCGCTGATTATTTGATTTTGTCTAAAATATTATAGAATTTGAGATGGAATTTGTGTAAATAATTGATTAGAGCATCGTAAAAAAATAATTCTAAATAATATTTTTTGTAAGTTGTAACTTTCAATTAATTATTTACCTTGTGCAACATGCTTCTTTACGGCATGGGGTATTGATAAAGTTTAAGCATTCAATTATAACTAAATGAAAATCCCATATTCATTATTAAACATAAACTAAACTTTTTACAAAACTAAAAACTAGAATTTTATGGCAGAGACTACAGCAACTGTAAAACCAACAACTTCAGTGCAGGCAAAAAAATCAAGTAACATTATTTCTTTATTAGCTCCGATCTTATGCCTTGTGGCAGGCTACTGTATTTGGCGTTTCGGATTGGGCGCAGGATCAAATTTTGGTGTTGGTTCTGAAAATGGAGGTTTTTGGCCGGAAAGGCATGAACCTAAAACCACGTTAAGTAAAATGTACCTGGGAGGTATTATCGTGCCCGTGCTGATCGGCACTTTTTTAACCATGTTAACTTTTGTTATTGAGCGTTTCATGACCATTTCAAAGGCAAATGGTACAGGTAACAATGCAGATTTTATCCGCAAAGTTCAATACCAGTTGGCTAATAAAAATGTAGATGCTGCCCTGGCAGAATGCGATAAGCAAAGAGGATCAGTAGGTAACGTAATGAAAGCCGGTTTACATCGCTATAAAGAAATGATCTCTAATACCGAATTAAGCACAGAACAAAAAGTGATCGCCATTCAGAAAGAAGTAGAAGAAGCTACTTCACTTGAATTGCCTATGCTTGAAAAGAACCTGGTATTCCTGTCTTCCATTGCTTCTCTAGCTACATTGATTGGTCTGTTAGGAACGGTACTTGGTATGATACGTGCATTTGCCGGTCTGGGTGCCGACAGTGGAGGAGCAGGTTCTGCAGCACAGTTGTCTATCGGTATCTCTGAGGCCCTTTATAATACGGCTTTGGGTATCGGAACGTCAGCATTTGCCATCATGTTCTATAATATATTTACAACCAAGATCGATGGTATCACTTATGGTATTGATGAATCTGGATTTACTTTAACACAAACTTTTGCTTCGCTGTACAAATAATTGTATGGATTAGCAAGCCGTTTGCATCTTATAAATGCTGCTAAGCACGGCTGAACAGTTTAAGAAAAAATTAAAAACAGACAATATGCCAAAAGTTAAAATACCACGCAAGAGTACCTTCGTTGATATGACGGCTATGTGTGATGTGGCTTTTCTGCTGCTGACATTTTTTATATTGGCAACAAAGCAAAAGCCACCGGAAGTGCTTGCCGTTAAAACGCCTACTTCTGTATCGAGCAAGGCGGCACCCGATGAATCCATATTAATTACCCTTACCAAAGAAGGTAAAGTGTTTTTGATGCTGGGCGATAAAACAAAAAAGGATGCCATCATCGATGATTTTAATACTACCAGGGGGCTTCAGTTAACCCCGGGAGAACTAGCAAAACTTAAAAAGACTGAATTCATTGGTTTTCCGGTTAACAAACTAAAGTCGGCTTTAAATGCTTCACAGGAAATTCCTGCCAACTTAATGGATGGTATACCTACCGACAGTACCAATAATGAGCTGACCTTATGGATGCGTAGTGTAACCAATGCTTATAAAGGTGAGGACCAGAATAAGTTACAGAATATGCTGTTGGTTAAAGGCGATGGCGAGGCTCTGTATCCTATATTTAAGAATATTAAAGAGGCTTTTAAAGCCAATGAAATTTTTAAATTCAGGATAGTTACAGAAGGCGAACAGGTTCCCGTAGGATCGGAGTTGTATAAGACCGGTACCACCGAAAAATAATTATGTATTAACAAATAAAAAAGAATTATTATGGCAGAAATGGATACCTCGTCGGGTGGCGGACATAAAAAAGGCCCTGGCGTAAAAAAATCAAAAAAACTTTCTACCCGGGTGGATCTTACTCCCATGGTTGACCTGGGGTTTCTACTAATTACTTTCTTTGTATTTACCACCACTATGGCGCAATCAACAGCTATGAACATGAAAGAGCCAAAGGATGATCCGGAAAAGCAGTTGAAGGTAAAAAACTCTGGAGCCATGACCATTTTACTGGGCAAGGGCAACCAGGTTTATTACTATTTTGGCCAGTTAATGCCCGAAACCATTAGCCAGGAATTTAAAAGCACCAATTTTAAAGGGATACGTCAATTGATTCTTGAGAAGAAGAATTCTACCAATATTGATGACCTGATGTATATCATTAAATCAGATGATAACTCAACCTTTAAAAATGCGATTGATATCCTGGATGAAATGGCCATATCTGCAGTACCACCCGGCCACTATGCCGAAGTGCCGATGGTGCCTGTAGAAAAAATGCTGATTAAGCAAACTGAAGAGGCAAATGGTATTAAATAAGGTATGGAATTGGCACAATTTTGAATCTAATTAATAAAAGAGATCACAATGGAAGCAAATAAAATTTTAAGCGCCGATGTTCTTGACATCATTTTTGAAGGTAAGAATAAAGAATATGGTGCTTATCAATTAAGAAAATCTTACAAAAAAACACTTACTAAGGCATTGATCATTACCGGCAGCGTATTATTGTTGATTTTTATAGGTACGGCTTTGGCTAATTTTATTGATGATGACAGTGCAAAGAAATTTGATACACTGGAAACACAGATGGCCGAAATTAAAGCAGAGGAACCACCACCACCACCTCCTCCGCCACCACCTCCACCACCAACTCCTCCACCACCTCCTGAGATCAACCAGGTTAAATTTACACCTCCTGTAATTGTAAAAGATGAATTGGTTAAACCAGAGGAAAAAATTGTTGAGATCAAGGAAGACCAGGTGATTAGTACAAAAACAGTGGAGAGCGAAAATAAAGTGCAGATCGTGCAGGCTCCTGTTGAAGAAAAAGGAACACAGGTGGTAGAAGTAAAGGTAGCGGATGATGAAAATAAGATCTTTACCAAGGTGGAAGTTGAAGCCGGGTTTCCTGGCGGAGATGCCGCCTGGAGAAATTACCTGGAAAGAACATTGAACCGGGATATACCAGCAGATAATGGTGCACCAGGTGGAAAGTATACCGTTGTTGTAAAATTTGTGGTTAGTAAAGATGGTAGCTTAAGCGATATTAAATGTGAGACCGATCCAGGATTTGGTTTATGTGAAGAAGCGGTGAGAGTAATTAAGAAGACCAGGAACTGGACACCCGCTATTCAAAACGGCCGTAATGTAAATGCATATCGTCGTCAGCCTATAACATGGGCAGTAGAAGATTAATTTACACAAAGAAATAAAAATTCATCCCTCCCGCCTTAGGCGGGAGGGATTTTTTTGTTAAAAAATATGGAAAAACTCAATACTGCTGTCTTACTAAAAACCAAATGTTATGGCAGAAATAGAAACCAAAAGATCAGCGCACAGCAAGAAAAGATCTAATAAAAAAAGTTCCAGGGTAGATCTTACACCGATGGTGGATCTTGGATTTTTACTACTTACTTTTTTTGTATTCACCACTACATTAGCAGCACCTAAAGCTATGGATGTAAGGATGCCTTATAAAACTCCCCCTGATGACAAAATATGTGAATCCTGTGTGTTAACAGTATTGCTGGATGAGGGCAACCGCATTAAGTATTATGAAGGTAAGGGTGATAATAAATCAGTAATAAAAGAAACAGGCTTTTCAGCCACGGAGATCAGGAAAGTATTAATGGATAAAAAAGAAGCAGTGCAGCAAGTCCGTGGCGATGCAGATGCTTTCATATTAATAATAAAAGCTTCTGAAAAAAGTAATTTTAAAAACTTTGTTGATATAACAGATGAAGTGACCATCAGCGCCATAAAGCGTTATTATATTTGTGAACTAACCGAACAGGATAAAAGAATACTCCTCAAAAAATAATGACTCCAAAGTTCCCCCTTTAGGGAGCGGAGGGGGTATCTTTGCCTTATGTCAAATCATATTTCCGGATGGGATGATACCATTGTAGCGCTGGCAACTCCTGCCGGAATTGGCGCAATCGGCGTTATACGTTTAAGTGGTTCCAAAGCCATTGAAATTGTAAATGATTTATTTCCTTCTAAAGATCTAAGTGCTCAAAAAACACATACTATACATGTTGGTTTTATCAGGGAAAATAATATAGATCTTGATGAAGTGGTTGTTTCATTATATAAAAATCCTAAAAGCTATACGGGTGAAGATGTGGTGGAGATCGGTTGCCATGGCAGTCCGTTTGTGCAACAGCAGGTAATAAAGGCTTGCATTCGTAAGGGAGCCCGTATAGCAAAGCCTGGCGAATTTACGCAGCGTGCTTTTTTAAATGGTAAACTCGATCTTACACAGGCCGAGGCAGTGGCAGATCTCATTGCTTCAAATACTGCGGCTTCTCAAAAAACAGCACTGCATAATATGCGTGGGGGATTTAGTGAGATATTGAAACAGCTGAGAGAGAATCTCATCCAATTCTCAGCATTGATAGAATTGGAACTGGATTTTAGCCAGGAAGATGTAGAGTTTGCTGATCGCACTAAATTTTATGAGCTGATTGATGATGCTACAAAAGTAACCGCTGAGTTGTTAAAGTCTTTCAAATTAGGTAATGTAATCAAGAACGGAGTAAGCGTAGCTATTATCGGCAAGCCCAATGCCGGTAAAAGTACTTTATTAAATGCATTGCTGAATGAGAACCGTGCCATTGTAAGTGATATTGCGGGCACAACAAGAGATACAGTTGAAGAGATGATAAATATTGATGGCATTCTCTTCAGGTTAATTGATACGGCTGGGATACGTGATCACAGCACTGATGTTATTGAATTGATCGGCATGGAAAAGACGAAAGAGAAAATTAAACAATCTGATGAAGTGGTCTACCTGTTTGATGTGAATACCGATACTGCCACAGATATAGATGCAGCGCAAAAAATAATTGCTGAAGCAAATCCTAATTTTATACTTGTTGGTAATAAAACCGACCTGGCTGGCGCAGAAGCGGCTGCAGTAAAACTTAAAGACAGTGACATTATATTCATTTCAGCTAAAGGATTAATGAATATTGAACTTTTAAAAGAAAGATTGGTAGCTAAAGTAGTGCACGGCACTATCAATTCGGAAAATACCATTATTACCAATGCACGACACTACGAGGCTTTACAGCAGGTTGAAACATCACTCATCGATATAAAAAATGGGTTGGATAAGAACATCAGCGGCGATCTGCTGGCCCTCGATATCCGCCGATGCCTCCATTATATTTCCGAGATCACTGGTGACATCTCCAATGAAAATGTACTTGATTATATCTTCTCCAAGTTCTGTATCGGAAAGTAACCAATCTTCCTTTTCCTCTGTAATGCCTGTCAATGCTGCATTTTAAAAAAATATTTCTTCCTTTTTTTGTTGCCCCATTGCCTATTTTGTTGTAATTCGTTGCCTGATTGTTGCCCAATCATGTTGCCCGTTGCCCGGGACAATACAAAAGAAAAATGATTGCTGGCAAGCACCTTTGCCTTCTTGATTGTTTCAGGTGCATTTGCTTTTTCTACTAATTTTTTTCCAATAGAATTTTGGGTCAACTGTAATTTTGCATTTTCTATTGTTGCCGGTAAGGTATCACTTAGCTGTGCAATCTGGTACTGAATTTTAGAACCCATCAAAGGAAGCATGGACAACAGTGTATATTATAATTCGGTTTATGGGTAATTAATTGCACACATTTTCTTGCGTTATATTTAATGTACTTGTTATCAGAATTTTGTTTGTATGGTACAATTCTTGAGAGTATTAATTGGGTTCATTTCATTTTAAAAAAGCTTCATTAGAATTAAAAAAGCTTCATTAGAATATTCTCACAAGATTCGGGGAAATCCACAGAAGTAAATTTAACCTACGTCTTCACAAAAGCACCCTATTAGTTATTTCAAATATGTTGATGAGTTCAATGAATAAATTATTAATCTAAATAAAAAAACAATCATGAAAACAGTTACACAAAAAACAACAAAAAACATTTTTTCAATTGCAATAATATTCTTTCTTGTTTTCTCTCTTGCATCCTGTTCTCAAAAAGTATCCTTTCAAACATCGTCTGTAGTGCCTTCCGCTGAAGGGTCAGTAAAAGTAAAAAAGGATAACAACAACAATTATAGTATTGATTTAGATATAATACGCCTTGCAGATCCCAAGAGACTTGAACCCTCAAAAAGCACATACGTAGTTTGGATAGAAACTGAACAAAACGGTTCAAAAAATATTGGGAGCCTGAACACTTCAAGCAGCTTGTTTTCAAAAACGCTTAAAAGCTCTTTAAAAACAGTATCTCCCTTTAAGCCGGTAAGCATATTTATAACTGCCGAAGACAACGCAGACATTCAGTATCCCGGCTCCCAGGTAGTGCTAAGGACTAATCGTTTTTAGCAAATCTCAAATCTGGTTATCAAATAAAAACTTTCATCATGACAGAAATTAAAATAGAAAAGAAAAAGCATGTATGGCCCTGGATTTTATTAGTGCTTGGTTTGCTTTTTGCTGCCTGGTTCTTCTTTTTTCGCAACGATAAAGCTGAGCCTGTAGAAACAGCAGATAATACGGCGGTGATAGATATACCTGAAAATAACAATATAGTTGCCAGCTATGTTACGTTCATTAATTCCGATACCAATACAATGAGCCTTGATCATACATTTACCAGCGAAGCATTAACAAAGCTTACTGACGCAGTAGATGCTATGGCAACTGAAGCAGGCTACGATGTAAAAGTTGACATAGCCAAAGCACAACAGCTTGCGGATGAAATAACAAAAGACCCGATTGTAACTACCCATGCCGATAAAATAAGGAGCGCTGCTGATGTGTTAAGCACTTCCTTACAAAATATGCAGCAGGCAAAATATCCCGGCTTGAGCCCTGAAGCTGCTGATGTAAAAAGTGCCGCTTCGGCAATTAACCCTGAAACATTAACGCTTGACCAGCGGGATGCTGTTAAGTCTTTTTTCAGAAAGGCTGCAGACCTGCTTAATAAAATGAATTAATTAACTGAATTTAAATTCACAATTATGAAAGACAAAAATAAAAACCTGTATTATTTACACGAGTTATCAGATTATAAAGTAGCCGATGAATATGCTGATGTAAGAGATTGGGAAGTAATAGATGCAGACAAAAGAGCCATCGGCAAAGTGGATGGATTGCTTGTAAATAAACAGGCAGAACGTGTTGTTTATCTTGATGTGGAGGTTGATGAATCTTTAATTGAAGCCGGTCACGAAACATACGCAACTCCTGCTAACAAGGGTATGCATGAATTTTTAAATGAGGATGGAGAAGACCACCTGATTATACCAATAGGCATGGTAACACTTGATGAAGACAATAAGAAAGTGCATACCAACCAAATAGATTATAACACTTTTGCAAAAACAAAAAGATTTAAGAAGGGAGTTGATATAGAAAAGTCTTATGAGCTAATGGTATTGCCTCAATATTTCCCTGGTAATAAATTTGATGAAGAAAGCGATTCAGACAACCATTTTTATAATCGCAAAGAATTTAAACAGCCTCTATTAGGCCCCACACTTTAAAAATATAAATATGAAACTAACTATCAAAAATCTGATGGGTTTTACAATGGGCGCCACCGACGGCGAGATAGGAAAAGTAAAGGACTTTTATTTTGACGATGTAACGTGGACGATACGCTATCTCGTTGTTGAAACAGGTAATTGGCTTTCAAATCGTAAAGTGCTTATTTCACCAGAAGCGCTTTTACAATGTGATTGGGCAAATGAAACATTCCCTGTTAACCTCACAAAAGAGCAAATTAAAAAAAGCCCGGATATAGACACCGACCAGCCGGTTTCCCGGCAGCATGAAATGGAACTGTATGCACATTATCCCTGGACAAATTACTGGGGCGGCGGCATTTGGGCCGGTGGTATGGGTACTGCCGGAATGATGATGCCGATGTCATCAGTACCTATGGAGGAGGCAGTAAAAAACAATAAAAATACCCCCGACACTGAAGTAGACGGCGACCCTCACTTACGAAGTGCTAAAAGCGTGCAGGGTTATACTATTCATGCATTAGATGATACGATTGGTGATGTGGAGGATTTTATAGTAGATGACATCAACTGGACAATACATTATATGGTAGTTGACACCGGAAACTGGTTTCCTGGCAAGAAGGTAACCATATCGCCTGACTGGATAAAAGAAATAAATTGGAAAAATTCAGAAGTCACTGTAAATGCCTTAGTTGAGCAGGTTAAAAACAGCCCGGAATATGATGCTTCAAAACATTTAAGCACAGAGTACGAGGCCAATCTTAAAAACTATTATGGCCGGTTTATTTCTCATTAAGTAACCTTTCTAATTAATAATAATGCTGCCAATGATTAAGTCGCATGGCATCCTGCTTCCAATTTTATTTATAATACTGCAAGGTGTTGCCATTAGTTGTACCAATAAACAAAGGGCAGATAAAGATGTCAGTACACAAGATAGTGTAACACATCCAACAGAAAATGTTGCTGCCATTAACACTTCAAATGGCAATGTAAATTTTGTTGCGGCGTCAAAGATGGTGATGCCGGCAGTAGTGCATATAAAAATTCGTTTCAATGGCTCGTCCCATCATGGAGCATCAGGGTCGGGTGTAATTATAAGTCCTGATGGATTTATAGCTACAAATAATCATGTGGTTGAAAACGCATCTGCTATAGACGTGATACTTCCTGACAAACGAAAGTTTACCGCAAAGTTGGTTGGCCGTGATGCCAATACTGACTTAGCGCTGTTAAAAGTAGAGGCTACAAATCTTCCTGTAGTTAAATTAGGAAACTCTGATAAGGTGCAGATAGGCGAATGGGTCTTAGCTGTAGGCTTTCCCCTTTCACTTAATACAACCGTTACTGCAGGCATTGTAAGCGCCAAGGCCAGAAGTATTGGAATCATAAACCGGCCAGGCAGTAATACCATGCAAAATAATGCGGCGCCTGCAGGTAATATGGCTGTTGAATCATTTATTCAAACTGATGCTGCCATTAACCAGGGCAACAGCGGAGGTGCACTTGTTAACACCGATGGAGAATTGATTGGCATTAATTCAGCCATCGCATCACAAACCGGCAGTTATGCGGGCTATGCTTTTGCTATACCTGTAAACCTGGCAAAAAAGATTTTGGATGATTTAAAAAACTTTGGAGTGGTTAAGCGAGGTGTGTTGGGTGTTTCTTTTCCGGCACCGGCTGCAGAAGACCAGTACCTGATACAGCAGGGCCTCAATCCGGCTTTGGTAAAAGGCGTTTATATAACAGGTGTACAAAATGAAAGTGCCGCTGCTGAGGCCGGCCTTAAAGAAGGTGACATTATTCAAAGTATAGATGACATTTTAATCAACTCATCAACGGAGTTTTCTGAAAGAATAGCAAGACAAAAACCAGGTGACACCATAAAATTGACCTACCAGCGCAAGGGCGCTACCGCTACAGTTTCTGCTACATTGCACAGTGAAGTTGCGAAACCTGAAAAGCCTGAAGCTAAAAGTGATAGAGCGCTCCTGGAAATTTACAACAGGCTTGGAGCCACTTTCGCCCCGCTTACTGCTGATATCAAACAGCGTTTTAATTTAGGTGCCGGTGTTTTAGTAACCGGGGTGTACAGGAATGGGTTTTTTGACCAGGCCGGCATTCCCCCTGGTACTATTATAGCTTTTATCAACGGCAAACCGATAAACAATCCGAAAGATATTGATATAGCCTTACTATCTGCTCAAAGTGGAATGATTCAAATATTTGCTATTGCACCTGATGGTTCAAAAGTGGTATTTAACTTCTCACTTGGAACTTAAAAGATTTTTATTTTTTATCATAATTTAACCTAGTGTTGGGCATACTATTTGCCTAACTAAAACACAATTAAAAAAAGAACTGTCATGACTATTCAAATAAATTCAGACAACAACATAACAGGAACTGAAGGACTAAGCAATTTTGTAGAAAGCACTATTGC
>JBBSJI010000063.1:0-16183 GCA_038257425.1 Chitinophagales bacterium | reverse complement strand
GCAAATAAAGAATTGTTAATAGTAGGATTATCAACATTGCTGCTGATAGAAAAATATCCATCAACAGTTAATACATCTTCCCAGGGAAAATCAATTAAGGTTTTATACAAGTCATCAGCATTATCCGCTTTAAATTCTTTTAAAGAAAATAACACCTGGCTGGCACAGCGTAAATTTAAATTCAGTCTTATGCAATCCTTTAATGTTCCTTTTAATTCCACTCCGGTTTTAAAAACACGCTCGTGTTTAAAACCCAGTGCGGCAACTTCCTCCTGAAGCCAGGGAGACAGGCGGTTGCTGCAGGTAATGATGATTCGGCTGCTGGTAGTAAAAAGTTGCATCTGCAAACTTAAACGAAAATATGCTACGGAACTGTCATCCTGAGCGATAGTGAAGGATCTCTACATTTTTTGCTGAGATGCCCGCCAGGATGACCAGTTGGACAGGCTTCGTTGCTCTCACAGAGTACTGCGGACAGCATGACAGAAATCGCTTTATATTTGCAGCATGTTAAAGATCAGCAACCGCGGCATCCAGATGCCGGCATCTCCCATTCGTAAATTAGTACCCTATGCAGAAGCTGCAAAAAGAAGAGGTACCAAAGTGTATCACTTAAATATCGGGCAGCCTGATATTGAAACACCGCCTCAATGCCTGGATGCTGTGCGTAATTCTGACTTTAAAGTGCTGGAATACAGCCATAGCGCCGGTAATGAGAGTTATAGAAAAAAATTATCGCAGTATTATAAATCTGTAGGCATTGATGTAACACATGAGCAGATCATTATTACAACTGGTGGCAGCGAAGCCATCATCTTTGGTTTTATGGCCTGCATGGATGCCGGTGATGAAGTGATCATACCTGAACCATTTTATGCCAACTACAATGGATTTGCCGTGGAAGCCGGTGTTACTGTAAAACCCATCATGTCATCTATTGAAACAGGTTTTGCATTACCGCCGATCGAAGAATTTGAAAAAGCTATTACTCCAAAAACAAGAGGTATTGTGATCTGCAATCCCAATAATCCAACAGGCTATTTGTACAGCGCTGCCGAAATGGAAATATTAAAACAACTCATTACAAAACATAACCTTTATTTATTTGCTGATGAAGCTTACCGTGAATTTTGTTATGAAGGCACCCATAACAGCGCCATGCATTTAACGGGGGTTGATGATCATGTGGTATTGATGGATACCATCAGTAAGCGATACAGTGCCTGTGGCGGGCGTATCGGTGCATTTGTTACAAAGAACAAAGCCCTGCTTGATGCAACCATGAAATTTGCACAGGCAAGATTAAGTCCCCCATCCTTTGCACAAATATTAGGCGAAGCCGCAGTGGATTTACCTGCCGATTATTTTAATACCACTAAAGCTGAATATAAACTCCGCAGGGATACCATTGTAAAAAGACTCAATGCTATACCTGGTGTTTTTTGTCCTAATCCCGGGGGCGCATTTTATTGCATGGCCAAATTACCCATTGATGATTCGGATACATTCTGCCAGTGGTTGCTCGAATCTTTTTCTTACAATAACCAAACGGTAATGCTTGCGCCGGCAACTGGTTTTTATAGCACACCGGGTCTTGGTAAGCAGGAAGTGAGATTGGCTTATGTGATAAATGTAAATGCTATTAATAGTGCAATGGATTGTTTGGAAAAGGCGCTGGAAGAATATCCGGGAAGAATCTGATTCTTATCAGCGCAGAAAAAGACAAGTCACCATATATATTAAATTTCTCTTCAAATTTACTAGGATTTTGCTTTGTAGTGCTCACATCCCTTTAGTACCTTTTTCTCCTAGGCTTTGGGGCAATTTTATCTTTACCAGTTACCGGATCAAGTATAATACTTAAAGCTATAAATTGTCCTGCCATTTGCAGCTTCCTGTCTTTATAACCTTTAGCAGTGATCCGTAGCGAATCGTCGGGCGAGATAAACATAACCACATTTCCACTTGCGCTTGTAGATAATATTTTACCCGTTGACATAATTTTTATTGAGGCGCCTGCAATTGGGTTTCCGGTTTTTGAATCGGTAACCATTACGGCATAGTTTTTTTGTGCATGCAGCAAAATAGAATTCAGCATCAGGCCGAGCAGTAGCATTAGTTTTCTCATATTGTTGTTTTGTATTGCAAATTTTTACTTTGCCCCGGGCGGGCAATGTGCTTTCAAATAATTTGTATATAAGGTAGATAAATGCTCCCAGGTTCCTTCTCCTTCAGAAATACCATGTGTACGGTTGGGATATGCCATGAACTGAAACTGTTTATTATATTTTATAAGTTCATTGATCAATAATTCCGCATTGCTATAGTGGACATTGTCATCACCCGTTCCATGTATATACAATAAATTCCCCTGCAGGCCTTTTGCATACGTTACCGGTGAGCCGTTAATAAAATCTTCTTTATTTTCCTGTGACAGGCCCATGTAACGCTCCTGGTAAATATTATCATAGAACAACTGGTTTGATACCGCTGCTATAGCAATACCTGTTTTAAACAGGTTCGGGTGCCTGAATAAAAGGTGTAAGGTAGAAGAGCCGCCGCCACTCCAACCCCACACAGCCGTTCTTTCCTTATCCATATATGGATGCATTTCCAATAATTTTTCAAATCCCTTCGCCATATCATTAATATTCACATCGCCTATCTTACGGTAAATTGATTTTCGCCAGTGTGCACTTTTAAGCATGGGCGTTCCCCTGTTATCAATACCAATTTGTATGTATCCGTCTTCCCTTATATCTCCTTTGTATAAAAAATTATTTTGTGCACTATACCGGTCCAGCACGGTAGATGCAGCAGGCTCGCCATACACATAAAATAACACAGGATATTTTTTTGAGGGATCAAAATTTTTAGGCTTATTAATCCAGGCATTCAATATGATCTGATCGCTGGTTTCTATCTTTAAAAATTCTATATCCACGGTATTGTCAACCTTTGCCATTATATCAATACTCTTCGCCGGGTGTAGCGGTTTATTAACTGGTAGACTTATCCATTCATTAACAGGCGCTGTATTATGACTGGAGAAAGTATGGTATGCCAGTTTACCATTGGAAGATACCTGGTAATTGTGCGTGCCTTCCCGTTTGTTTCCTGTTACAGGCTCCAGCTCTTCATTTGCAGCAATCTCTCCATTTAATATTCTTGTTACCAATGCCGGCTTGTCGATATGTACACGGTATAAATACAATTGCGTTGCATTGTAAGGCGAAGCTGTAAAATAAATATAGTTATTAACTTCATCCACACATTTTATTTCATCTATATCATAATTGCCTTTGGTTAAAAGTGTTTCTGTTTTTCCATCACGACTTATTTTATAAATATGCCTCCAGCCATCTTTCTCACTTATCCATATAAATTCCTTTCCTTTTTTTAACCAGGCCCAGCCACGGGGATCGTCGGTGTTCAGATCAACCCATGCATTATTGCTTTCTGCCCAAAAGGTATAGCTTTTTGCATCAATGATATTGCAATAAATCAAGCGGCTTTCCTGCTGCTTACGATCAAGTTTCTGTATCACTAATTGATTTGTACCTGCCCATTCCATTCTAGGTATATACTGTTGCTGTGGATCTCCATCAATACTCATCCACCTGGTATATTTCTGGTTGAGAAAGTACACACCGATCTTCACCGGCGAAGGCGATTCTCCAACTTTTGGATACTCCACTGGGATCACCCGAGCGTAATTACTGTCGGTGGTATTCAACATGTAATAATCTTTTATTTTGGTTGCATCTACCTGCCAGAAAGCGATCTTTAAACCATCGGAGCTCCACCTGAAACCATCCCTGCAGCCAAACTCTTCTTCATATACCCAATCAAAAGTTCCGTTTATTAATTTACGGCTGCCGTTCCTCGTTACTTTATAAATTTCACCGGTGGTAACATCTTCTATAAACAGGTTATGGTCGCTTACATAAGCCACATACTTTGAATCGGGAGAGAATTTTGTAAACATTAATGATTGTGCCGGCAGGCCTTTGCCCAGTTTGGTTAACTTAGCTGCAATTACATCATAAAGCCAGTAATCGCCACGGGTATTATAACGCCACACTTTTGCGGTATTGGTAAAAATTAAAAGCCGGGTATAGTTGCTGTTAAATTCAAAAGATTGTGGCTTTAACAACATTTTGGTTGCAGGGTCGGTTATCTGTGCCTTGCTGATGATGATGGTCTCTTCTTCAGTAACCGGATCTACCTGTATGATATTACCATCTTTGATCTTTGTATAATAATTTCCATCGGTGGTCCAGTTAATTTTTCCCCTGATTTGTGCAACTGAAAATTCTGCAACACAAACAAGCAGTATGATCATTTTAAATTTATAGAAATTCATAATCGGTAGTTTGGATAACTAAAATTACATAAAATTACCTCAACGTTCCGGCAGCATTGTTGTAAAAGCATTTATTTTTGTAAGCATGGAAAAAGAAAAACTAAGGCTTGATAAATATTTGTGGGCCATCCGCCTTTTTAAAACCCGCAGCCAGGCAGGTGATGCATGTGATAAAGGCAAGGTAAAATTCAATAGGGAGAATACAAAAGCGAGCCGTGCTGTACAGGTGGGTGATGAATACGAAGTAAAGACAGAAAATAAACGATGGGTTATAAAGGTTACCGGCTTGTTGCACAAAAGAGTTCAATACAGCGAAGCCATAAAATTTTATATAGATATTACCCCGGCAGATGAATTGGACAGGATCAAATTCCAGGCGGCGGCTTTCCACACAGGCAAACGCATGAGCAAACAGGGGCGGCCAACTAAAAAAGATAAACGTGATTTAAGTGAGTTTATGGGAGAAGAGTGATACTTTTATGAGAAATTATCTATTAGAATGGAGTATCAGGTCATGCAACTGATACACATTATAAAATTTAAAAATTACAATTATGGCAATTCTTAAAAATTTTTATACAATCATTGGACTGCTTTTAATCCTGTTGGCTGTTGTCATGATTTTTTTTCCTCCGAAGTTTGGTAGTTTTTGGTACGGTGTTCGTACAAAAGTAACAATGAAAAATAGAATCATTTGGGCAAATGGGCAAAGGTTATTTGCTTATTCAATATTGATAATTGGACTTATTCTTCCCATATTTGGTATTTTAAAAATTGAAGGAATAATAGAACCATTCCCAATGGTGTTATTGTTTATTTGCCTATGGAAACTTGCAGAATATTTTATTCATAAATATCTTGTAATTAAATACCCAAATACCTAAAATCTGCTTGATAAATATCAGAATTATTACAATTGAAAATTGATATCATCTCTGTCGTTCCTGATCTGTTAGACAGCCCCTTTGCTCATTCAATAATGAAAAGGGCAAAGGATAAAGGTTTGCTGGAAGTGAACGTCATTAATTTAAGAGACCATACTACCTATGCCAGGGCGCAGGTGGATGATTATGCATTTGGCGGAGGAGCGGGAATGGTAATGATGATAGAACCCCTTGTGAATGCGGTTGAAAACTTACAGAAAGAAACAACTTATGATGAGATCATTTTCTTAACGCCCGATGGCGAGACCTTTAACCAGCAAATGGCAAACCGCCTTTCTTTAAAAAATAATTTATTATTGATCTGCGGACATTACAAAGGCGTTGACCAAAGATTCAGGGATCATTTTGTGACCAGAGAAATTTCTATCGGTGATTATGTTTTAAGCGGCGGGGAATTAGGCGCTGCAGTTCTGGTTGATGCCATCGGACGGCTGCTACCCGGTGTATTGAATGATGAGACATCTGCACTCACTGATTCGTTCCAGGATAATTTACTGGCCCCGCCGGTTTATACCAGGCCCGAAGAATTCCGTGGTTGGAAAGTGCCGGATATTTTAATGAGCGGCAACCATAAACTAATTGAAGAATGGCGGCATGAACAGGCGGTTAAGAGAACGGAAGAGAGAAGGCCGGATCTGTTAGATTAGTTTGTGGTTTGTAGTTTTTGGTTTGTGGTTATGGTACCCTGCTGTATTAAGAGGATGCACTTACAAAAGAATACCCCTCCAACAACAAACAACAAACCACAAACTCATAACTTCCTTACCCAAACAAACTCCGCAAACCCCAACACATCCCAAAAAATATTTCCGATCAATTTTTTGCCGCTTACCCACCTGCCGATGATCCTGAAAGGCATGGCCATCATAAAAAAAATATTCCTGCGTGTGCCTGCTTTTAAAACGGTGCAGTTATTTTCAACAAAGAGTTTAGTTAATTCGGACACTGAATATATTCTTACATGGGTATCATCATCCTTAAAATTTAATGTGCCTTCCATTGAAGGAAGCGTTGTACTTTTTTGTCCTGGGTATTCTGCATACAGGTAACCTCCGCTTTTTAATTTGGGTAAAAGCCCTTTAATAACTTCATCGCCATTATACAAATGTTCAATAACATGAACCATGTTAATAGCATCAAAATAATTATCCGGTATAGAAGAGAAATCAAGCCTGGTAAGATCCATCTGGTAAAACCCGGTCATGGCCGCATAATCTGTTTCATCATTGTTGAAGGTTTTATCCAAATCAACCCCATGATAAGTGCAGTTTGGAAATACCCGTAAGGTCTTACTCGCCGAATGATTGCCTGAGCCAATATCAAGCAGTATAAATGGTTTATCGCCGAAAGCCTTTTTTAAATAAATAAATTTAATGATAAAGGAAGAGGCGAATGCTTTAAAATTCATGCGCAAAGATAAGTATACAGGTTTATCAAAAATATCAAGATGCCTTTGTTCCGGCGGAACAATTTATGGGTAACCAATTTCTTTAAAAGCACAAAGCGTTCCTTCGGAACGCATTATGCACTTTTTTTATTCTTCTACCCACCAAAAGTTCCTTAGGAAATAAAGAACCTCTTACTACAAAAGGATGCAGCTAATCCTTTTCTTTTTTTATCCCAATAACAGGCAAAGCCTTCTCTCTTATCATTTCATTAAACCTGGCTACATCAACTTCCATAATCCTTTTCAGTTTATTGAGCTGCATGTCTGCCTGTCCGCCCAAATCTGCAAAAGCTTCTTTCACCTGCCTTGCAGGAGCCGTGTTGCCGCTTACGGCAAAATCATAAAGACCGGATATCTTATCATCTAAACGTATGGGGTAATTCAAAACATCCTGCCCGCTCTTGGCTTTGGTCTGGTGAAGTGCTTCTTCTATTGCCGTCATTTGTTTGTTGATGGTATCGGCCTGCTGCTTAATTTCCTTAGGCACATCCTTGCCCTGCTTATCCATAAAATCATTGATCTGTTTACGGATGTCACGGATATTTTTACCCGCCTTCTGTATCTCGTTGAATTTATCCCTTATGGCAAGTAAAAAATTAAACTGCTCTTCATAATCCTGCTGCGATACATTATACACCGGGTTGGCTTTGATATTAAAACTTCCTTCAACAGAATCCTTTTCTGCTTTTATCTTGTAAAAATATTGGCCCGGTGCAGCTTTGGGCCCCGGAACGGTACCATGCCAGATGATCTGCCCTTCCACCTTTTCTGCCGGTGCATATAACATATTCCATACAAACTGGTTCATGCCGCTTCTTATATCCAGTTTATCATCCTTCTCTTTCGCCTTGGTTGAAAAGCTTTTGATCAGTTTTTTATTTCTATCAAGTATATCTATACTAACCTTAGCGGAGTCAGTAACATTTTTTAAATAATAGTTTATAACTGTACCATTAGGTGGATTCATTCCTGCATTCCTCGGATTGGGATTTTGGAAACCATCAAAACGGTAAGCATCATTTACTGCAAAAACATAAAGGCTTTTATCGATGATGCTGTTATTCTTTTGCTGTACCACGCTCAGGTCATCCAACACCCAAAAAGATCTTCCCTGTGTAGCAACAATCAAATCGTTTTCTTTAATAGTCATATCTGTAATAGGTACCATTGGCAAATTCAATTGGAAGGGTTTCCAGCTGGCACCATCATCATAACTGATGTACATACCGTACTCGGTTCCTGCATACAACAATCCCGGCCTTTTTCTATCAGCTCTTAATGCTCGGGTAAAGTGCATGGCATTAATTCCATTGGTGATCCTGGTCCATGTTTTTCCATAATCTTCAGTTTTAAAAAGATAAGGTGCAAAATCATCGCTCTTATATTTTGTACCAACAAAATAAGCTTTGCCTTTTTTAAACGGATCCGTTTCCACACAGTTCCACATCATCCATTGGCCGGCTGCTGCAGGTGTTACGTTCTCCCAGTTTTTACCACCGTCTTTACTTACATGTATCAGGCCGTCATCGCTTCCGGTCCACAACAGGTCTTTTTCCAAAGCAGATTCAGTCGCTGTAAAAACTGTACAATACACTTCAACACCAGTATTATCTTTTGTAATGGGGCCACCGCTTGATGCCTGCCTTTTTTTATCGTTTGTTGTTAAGTCGCCGCCCAGCGCTGTCCATGATGATCCATCGTTTTCGGTAACAAATAAATGATTACCGCCTGCGTATAATTTTTTTGGATTGTGCGGAGAAAAGAAAATGGGAAAGTTCCATTGAAAACGATATTTAGCAACATCAATACCACCGCCCAGCGGATCATCGGGCCAAACACTTACGGCACGGTTCTCTCCTGTTTTATGATCTAACCTGGAAAGATAGCCGCTGTAATTTCCTCCGTAAACAATATCGGGATTTAGTGGATCGGCAACCACATAACCACTCTCGGCACCGGCGGTTGTTTGCCAGTCGTTCTGCGTTATTTGTCCGCCACTGCTTCTTGATAAAATCCTTACAGTGGAATTATCCTGCTGTGCTCCCAGTATGCGGTAAGGAAAATGATTATCAGTGCTCACCCTGTAAAACTGAGCTGTAGGCTGATTTTCATAAGTGCTCCAGTTATCCCCTCCATCAAAACTTATTTGTGCTCCGCCATCATCCGCAACTATCATCCGGTTGCCATTTTCGGGATCTATCCACAGATCATGATGATCGCCATGTGGTGTTCTTATAGTTTTAAATGTTTTACCGCCATCTGTACTCTTTAAAAAATTTACATTTAATACATACACATTGTTCTCAAACTTTGGGTCAACAAAAACCTTAGTATAATACCATGCCCGCTGGCGAATGCTGTTGTCACTGCTTTGCAATGTCCAGGTTTCGCCGGCATCGTTACTTACAAATAAACCGCCATCCTTATTTTCCATGATAGCATAAACCTTATCAGTATTGGATGGGCTTACCGTAACACCAACAATACCCCAGAGTCCTTTTGGTAATCCCTTATTTGCAGATATATTCTTCCAGGTTTCTCCTCCATCAATACTTTTCCAGAGACCGCTGCCTTCTCCGCCGCTTTCCATGCTGTAAGGCGTACGCAGCATACGCCAGGTACCGGCATAGAATACAGAAGGATTACCGGGCTCCATGATAAGATCACTGCATCCGCTTTGATCATTTACATACAATACTTTCTTCCAGGTTTTTCCGCCATCGGTTGTTTTAAAAACACCACGGTCTTCATTGGGGCCAAACAAATGCCCCATAGCTGCCACCCAAACCACATCGGGATTTTTGGGATGAATAACAATGCGGATGATATGCCTCGTATCTTTCAATCCCAGGTTACGCCAGCTTCGGCCTCCATCATCGCTACGCCAGATGCCAAAGCCTTCGCTCACATTTCCACGCAAAGAATTTTCGCCTTCGCCCACATACAAAATTGTTGGGTCGCTGGGTGCAACAGAAACACAACCGATGCTGCTCCCAAAATATTTATCACTGATATTCTTCCAGTTACTGCCGCCGTCAATTGTTTTCCAAACGCCCCCACCGGTGGCACCAAAGTAAAAAGTATTTTTTTGCTGCAGGTCTCCCACCGCAGCGGCACTCCTGCCACCCCGAAATGGACCAATGGAACGGTATTTTACTTTACTGAACAGTATGCTATCATCATTAATAACAACAGCCTGTTTTTTTTGTGCAAATACATTTGTTGATCCGGCAACAAGTATCAAAATCAATAAGCGTTTTTTCATATAAAAAAATTAGGGATGGAAGATACAAAATGAAATGGGGATTTAGAATTACAAATGCCCTGCTGAGCAGGGCATTTGTAAAAATTATTGATTGTTATTTTTTTTGATAACCGGTTTTTCCAGTTTATCTATTTTCTCTTTTAATAATTCGGCTTTTACCCGCTGATCGTATTGGGCATTAAGAGATGCATTCACTTTTTCGGCATCACCCACCTGTTGCAACAAAACGCCTGCTCTTTCTTTTTGCAGGTTTGATGGCTTTGTTTCCTGGTTGGCAACGGCAGCATATACTTCGGTAATTTCTTCCCTTAATTTTTTCTCATCAACAAAAATTGACTTTTGTTTGGTGGCTAGTAATTTACTGCGCAGGTCTTCCAACTTATCGTAATACTCCTGCACCAGTTTTTTCACTTTTGCATTTTTAAGCTTAGGTAAATATTCCTGCAGCATTTTTTGTTTGGTGCTGATACTATCCACCAGCTTACCCAACCGCTCATGCATATTATATAACTGCATGGCAGTGTTATACTGATCTTCCATATCGGCAAGGCTCATATCACTTTGCGGATCCCGCTGCATTACCAGTTTATTCTCATACAGTTTATCGCCCACTTTTAATTTTACTGTGTATTCTCCGGGCAAAACCATGGGCGCTACAAAGCCACCAAAATCTATCTTAACACCACCACTGGCTACTTTGGGAGGTGTATGACGCATATTCCAGTCTACAATATTTATTCCTTTACGCTTTGAGCCTGGTATGCTTTGTACCAGTTTTCCAGCTGCATCATAAATATCAATTTTTACTTCGCCGCTGTTAACCCTGTCTTTAAAATAATACTCAATAGATGCCTGCTGAGATGAGTTACCGCCAATATATCCATCACCACTTCCTGTACCAACATAGTATTTACCCATAGTAAGATTTAATGGTTTTGAATTAAAGACGACAACATCTTTAGAAGCCACTTCTTTGGTCATGTTTCTAATAGGAGTTATATCATCCAGTATCATAATGCCACGGCCATGTGTTGCAATGATGAGATCGTTTGTTACCGGATGTATTTGTATATCACGAACCAATGCTTTCCATGGAATATTATTTTTCATACGAAACCAGCTTGCACCATTATCCAGCGAAGCAAACAAACCCATTTCGGTACCGGCAAACAACAGATCTTTATTTACGTTGTCTTCTTTTATTTTATGTGCAAAGCCGGTAAACTCATCACTCTTATACATTACCCATGTTTTACCCATATCAGTTGATCTGCCCAGGTAAGTTTTATGATCGCCATACATGTGATTATCAAAACTTGCATAAACTGTATTCTTTTCGAACCTTGACGGTTCAATACTGCTTACCCAGGTTTGTGCAGGAATACCTGCTGCTGCATAGTTAGCTGCTATATTCGTCCATGTTTTGCCTCCATCGGTTGTGTATTGAATATTACCATCATCGGTACCAACCCAGATCAACTTATCATCTAACGGAGATTCGGCAATGGTAAAAATGGTACAATGATTTTCAGCAGATGTATTATCGGCACTTAAACCACCAGACTCTTCCTGTTTTTGTTTTTCTTTATTATTGGTGGTAAGATCAGGTGAAATTTTTATCCAGTTCTTACCTTCATCAACTGACCTGTACAGGTATTGAGAAGCCATGTATAAATTTCTTTTATTTTTTTGGCCGATAACAATGGGTGTGTTCCAATTGAACCTAAGTTTCTCATCATTTAATGCCTGTTGCGGTTTTATACTGTATGCTTTACCCAGTTTAAGATCGGTATGTACAATTTCACCTCCCTGCGATTCATAATAAACAATATCAGGATTCATACCATCTACCTGCACCCAGAATCCGTCACCACCTCCCAGGTTTTTCCAGTCGCTGTTTTCAATACCACCCGCACTTTGCGAAGGAGCATACCAGCTTTGATTATCCTGCAAACCACCATATACATTGTAAGGCTCTTTCATATCGTAAGTAACATGATAGAATTGTGATACGGGTAAAACGGATAACATCATCCAGTTTGCTCCCCGGTCATTACTGATGTATAATCCCCCATCGGTACCCAGGTACATCTGGTTAGTATAATTTGGATTGATCCATAAAGCATGATGATCGGCATGCACATTTCCGCCACCATCCGCAAAAGAATAACCACCATCGCTGCTGTAGCTAAAGCCATATCCGGGACGGTAAACTCTTTTGGGATCTTTTGGATCAATAACCAGGCATGAAAAATAAAATGGCCTTGAAACTACATTTACTGTTGAGCTTTGCTGTTTCCATGTTTCGCCAGCATCAGCGGAAATATAAAGCCCGGTTTTTTCTGCCTCTACAATAGCAATCAAATTGTCAGGAGCACTTGGTGCCAATGCAATGGCAGTGCGGCCAATGGGTTTTGCAGGAAGGCCCGTTGTTAATTCCTTCCATGTTTTTCCAGCATCGGTACTCTTGTAAATAGCACTGCCTGTTCCTCCCGAATTAAATGAAAATGGTTTACGCCTGAACTCCCAGGTGGTTGCATAAACTATTGAAGGGTTAACCGGGTTAACAGCAATATCTGCCACACCGGTTTTATCGTTAATAAAAAGTATTTTCTCAAAAGTTTTTCCACCGTCGGTTGATTTGTATAAACCACGGTGCTTACTGTCGCTCCATAAAGGGCCCGGTACAGCCACATAAACATTGTTTGAATTTACCGGATCAATAATGATGCGACTGATATGTTCGCTACTGTCGAAGCCGTTTATTTTTGTCCAGTTTTCCCCTTCATCGTTCGACCTGTATAATCCATCACCAATAGAAACCGTGTTACGCATATTACTTTCGCCTGTACCCACAAAAACTACTTTAGGATTTTTCTGGTCAACAGCCAATGCGCCAATACTCTGGCAATATTTATCAAAGATTGATTTAAAGCTTACGCCTGCATTTGTGGTTTTCCAAACACCGCCACCGGCAGAACCTACATAAATTATACGTGGCTCATTGTTCACCCCTTCAATGGCAGTTAAGCGTCCACCCATTGTTGCAGGGCCTATCTGGCGGGCTTCCATCATACCAAAAGTGGCAGAGGTTATTTGTGCATTTGCTGAAAAAGAAAAAAATAAGTTAATGAGAATTGTTAGTGTTGATTTCATAAAAAGTTTTGATTTGATTTAAGCAGAAAGAATAAGTAAAATACAAAAAAACGGCTTTCATAAATTACCGCTTAAAAAATAGCCCGGTTTTTTCAAACCGGGCTATTTTTTTTAATTTTTATTTTACATATCGTGTTTAAAAGCACTGTCAGGTATTACCTGGTTTACTTTAATGCTCGATATTAAAACGGTACCAAATTGTTGGGTAATGCTGTAAGGCATTTTTACGCCTTCTATTTCTTTGTAATCAGAAAAATCAGTTTGCAGTTCTGCCTCCTGGCCATTCATTTTTCTTTTTTCTTTTATCCTGATGATCATGTTAGATGCGGGATCGATGAAAAAAGTAATGGTTTTTCTACTGGCAAGTGTAGCATTTATTTTATAACACTCTGTGCCGTCAACATCTTCTTTTCCTAATAACTCTACCTTGTGGCCTTTAGCTGCATAATCAACCAACGGACCTGCAACATCCAGGTCGCTCTGGCTTTCTTTTATTTCATCAGCAGTTTTTGGCTCAGGCTTTTGCATACCCTGAAAAGGCATGTACACCCAGCCTTCGGTTGCAGTCATCATATCAAAACCCTGCATACCCATGGCATTAATATCCTGGCGGTTTAATTTATTGTGAACCTGTGTTGAGATCACTGAAATTTCGGTACCCTGTATTGTAAGGCTACCTTCCATTACCACATTCTGAATTTTACTCCAGTTCTCTTTGCCGCCAATGGCTGCAACATGTTTATTGATAACATCATCAACTGTTTGGGCCTGTGCAAACTGTGCAAAAACAAGGCATAGAATAAATAATGCGAAGACAATTAAATTTTTCATTTTTCTTTATTTTTTAGGCAGTAAATATAGACTAAAATTGTACCGCATTTCTTTTTTTGGTTTCCATTTATCCTGTACCTTAAACCTTTCATAATAAACTTAAAAACCAGGCTTCCAATAATGAGCAGTTTCAAAATACAGGGCAATATTGTAGATATTCCGGCAAAAAATATTTTTTACGGAGAACTGTCTGTAGAAAATGGAAAAATTGTTGATATAAAAAACATCCCAAACCCCAAACCCCGTCCGACAGGCTCATCCGGGCGGGCACAAACCACAAACTACATTCTTCCCGGCTTAATCGACAGCCATATACATATTGAAAGCTCTATGCTTGTTCCATCTGAATTTGCAAAACTGGCGGTGGTGCATGGTACAGTTGGCAGCATCAGCGATCCGCATGAAATTGCCAATGTGTGCGGAATGGAAGGTGTTGAGTTCATGATCGTAAATGGAAAAACGGTTCCATTCAAATTTCATTTTGGCGCACCAAGCTGTGTGCCTGCAACTGTTTTTGAAACTGCAGGTGCTGCATTAAACTCAACTGATGTAGATGTGTTGCTTCAAAAAGACGAGATATATTATTTAAGTGAGATGATGAATTTTCCGGGTGTGCTGTATGGCGATGAAGAAGTGTTTAAAAAAATTGCATCTGCAAAAAAATATAATAAGCCCGTTGATGGCCATGCACCCGGATTAAGGGGCGATGACGCCAGGAAATATATTGAAGCCTCCCCAAACCCCCGCCTGAATGACACAGTCGGGCAGGCCTCCGAAGGAGGGGCTTTAGAGCTTTTGGAAGTAAATGCTCCTGTAATTTCTACTGATCATGAATGTTTTACGGCGGATGAAGCGCTGGACAAATTAAAATACGGCATGAAGATCTTAATACGGGAAGGAAGCGCTGCGAAGAATTTTGAAGCATTGATCGGCCTGATGCATGAACATTATAACATGATGATGTTTTGCAGCGACGATAAACACCCCGATAGTTTAGCTGAGGGACACATCAATCAATTATGTGCAAGAGCTGTTGCTAAAGGCATAGATGTGTTTAAAGTTTTACAGGCTGCATGCATAAATCCGGTACAGCATTATAAAATGAATATTGGTTTGCTGAAAGTGGGTGATGCTGCAGATTTTATTGTAATTGAAGATCTGGTAGATTTTGAAGTATTGCAAACTTATATTGATGGCGAATTGGTTGCTGAGAATGGCAAGTCATTAGTCATTAGTCATTCATCGGAGCTGTTGAATAATTTTGATTGTGCTGAGAAAAATATTTTAGATTTTAGATTTCAAATTTCAGATTTGGCTGAGCCGGTTTTTGCCATTGAAGCTTTGGATGGGCAACTGATAACCAATAAAATTATTTGCAAACCAATTATAAAAGATGGTTTTTATGAAAGCAATATTGCCGATGATATTTTAAAGATAGTAGTAGTTAACCGTTACAAAAATGCACCCATTGCCAAAGCATTTATCAAAAATTTTGGATTGAAGCAAGGCGCTATTGCATCATCTGTTGCTCACGATAGCCATAATATTGTTGCAGTTGGGGTTGATGATGAAAGTATTTGCAAAGCTGTAAATATGGTTATTAAAGAAAGGGGCGGCGTGAGTGCTGTAAAAGCCTCCCCTTTCAGGGTTCCCGATAAAGGGAACGAACGAAGTTCATTGGATGGGGCTGTACTTAGTTTACCAGTAGCCGGTTTAATGAGCAATGAAGATGGTTACAAGGTGGCAGCTGCTTACACCGCAATTGATAAAATGGTTAAAGAAGAACTGGGCTCAACATTAACTGCTCCCTTTATGACCTTGTCTTTTATGGCACTGCTGGTAATACCACATTTAAAACTAAGTGACATGGGTTTGTTTGATGGGGATGCGTTCAAGTTTATATAAGGCTTGACACAACATTTTACTTGGTGTCAAAACTATATATGTCTCCATATTTTCCTTTGCATTTTTTAAAAAACTCATTCGGCAAACCATTTTTGAGGTTAACAATTGTGGTCAACCTTTTGTCACAATCTTCCCAGGTGTTTTTAAATATAAGTTTTCCGTTTTTCATGTTTGTCGGTAGATCGGAAGTAAGGGTCATGTAATAATTTCCAACATATTGATTGTTACTGTTAAAAACTAATATTCTTGAAGTTGCACTGTGAGAAAGT
>JBBSJI010000062.1:0-16559 GCA_038257425.1 Chitinophagales bacterium | reverse complement strand
TAAGGATCGGCAGGTAATGTATTGCCGGCAGTATTATTTAATGTTGAGATATAGCGAAGATTGCCCCCGGCAGGATTAACGGTAAGAAAGTAAGTAGCTGTATCTGTATGCAGGTTGTATTTATCACACAACTGGTAATCGGGGTTCCGGTATAAATTCTTATCTGGTTTTCCATCATTCATTTCACCCCAGAATTCTAAAAAATCGCCGCTGCCTAAAACACCTGTTGGTACTGATGTATATATACGTACCTGTTTTCCATTACGCCATAACTGAAATTGTTCTGCAGGTACCGAGCCTAAACCTGCGGCAGCTAAAACCGGCTGCGAAATACGGGTGAGGGTATCTTTAGCTAATTTAAATTTATAGTAGGTCTTACTGTAATCGATCCAGCTATTGTTCAATTGAGCATAACCTGCAATCGCAACCAATAAAACAACAGGCGTTAATAGAATTTTTTTCATACTGATTTCATATTATTTTTTATTCAATTTCTCTTTTACCTGCCAGATTAAAACGCAAAGAAAAAATATGGGTATATAAAGGATTAGATTGATTTGCAAGATTTGTAAATGCATAATCGATCATGATATTTTTAATTTTAAAACCTGCCCCGGCACTGGGTTGATATATCCACACTCTTTTTTGATTGGTCGTATCTCCATCCTGTAATGCCTTTTGAAAATTGGTAACACCTGCCCTCACAAAAAATACCTCTTTAATCGTAGCCTCTAAACCTATATGCGGATCGATACTTACCGTATTGCCGCTTACAACAGTGTTTCTTTTACCATCAAACGTAACGTCTAAGTTTGCCTCGGCCATAAGATTTACCGATTTGCCCAACTTGAAATCATATCCTCCACCAATAACCAAACGAGGTGCTGTAAGCTCTGTTGATTTTACAGGAATATCATTTTTGGTGAGGTATAAAACTTCCTTTTCTCTTTCAGTAAAAGTAAAAGACCATGCATTGAATGTAGTGGTAATATCACGGGCCACAACACCCAAATGCCATTTTGGACCATGCATCTGTAAACCGGCATCAAGCCCAAATCCCCAGGCAGATGCAAACTTGCCTACTTTGCGGTAGATCACTTTGGCATTTACGCCAAAACTCATCTGCCTTTTTTCAGTTTCTTTTAATTTTTGTGCAAATGAAAAAAGAAAGGCATAATCAGCCGAAGAGAATGTCTGGATATTTCCATAATTGATACTTCCATCCGGTTCAACCAAAAATAAAGTATTGGGTATATCATCTACAGCAAACCTTAATATTGAAAAACCTATTGCTCTTTTATTATCCTGGATTGGCTTTGCTGCAGATAAATAATCGTACTTAGCAATGCCCCCAAAATAATCAGCATGCATCAGATTAATATTCGGGTATTCCTTTATGCCGGTTAACCCGGCCGGGTTCCAATAGCCTGCTGTTGCATCGTTAGCAGATGCGACCTGTGCTCCTCCCATCGCCAATCCCCTGGCACCTGCTCCAATATTTAAAAATTCATTTGAGTATTTTCGAAACTGAGAAAAGACGGAACCAGGTAAGATCAGTAAAATAAAAAGACAAATTTTATAGTGAAATCTCATAATAACGATAGGTTGGTTATTGAATTTAATAGGTAGACGAATCTTAAACGTATTTATACTTGGTAAATTGTGTTCATATATTAATATAAAATTACGTTTAATAATACAATTCATGGTTGCAGACTTCATTTAATTTTATCCCCTTTTCGGCGCTGGCCTTAAGTTATATTGAAAGACACCATTTATATTGAAAAGGATGCCTGCTGATCTACGTCAAAACCTTTCTTTAAGATTTGATACTCACATCAGGGCATATCGACTTTAAAAGCTGTAAACTTTACCCTTTTATCAATATTTATAAGCATTTTTGCCATTATTATTCCAAAATAGAATTATTACCAGAAAATGCAATCACTTATACCGGAATTACAATGGCGGGGAATGATCCAGGATATTATGCCCGGAACTGAGGAACAATTAGATAAGGAAATAACTACTGCCTATATAGGCTTTGACCCCACCGCCGATAGCCTGCATATTGGAAGCCTGGTACCCATTATACTTTTAGTGCACTTACAAAAATGTGGACATAAACCTATTGCCCTTGTGGGAGGCGCTACAGGCATGGTGGGAGACCCCAGCGGTAAAAGCGAAGAAAGGAATTTGCTGAGTGAAGATGTTTTGAATAAAAATGTAGCCGAAGTGCAGGCTCAATTGGAAAAATTTTTAGACTTTGATAAAAGCAAACCTAATGCTGCAGAAATAGCCAACAATTACGATTGGTTTAAACCAATCTCTTTCCTGGATTTTATCAGGGACACGGGCAAACACATTACTGTGAATTATATGATGGCCAAGGACAGCGTAAAAAAGAGACTTGAAGGAGAGGCCGGCATGAGCTTTACAGAATTTACTTACCAGTTGGTACAGGGTTATGATTTTTACTGGCTGTACCAGCATAAAAATTGCAAGCTGCAGATGGGCGGCAGCGATCAATGGGGTAATATTGTAACCGGTACCGAACTGATAAGAAGGAAATGCGGCGGTGAAGCATTTGCCTTTACCTGCCCGCTGATAAAAAAAGCAGATGGAGGTAAATTTGGTAAAACAGAACAGGGTAATATCTGGCTTGATGCAAATAAAACAACGCCATACCAATTTTATCAATTCTGGTTAAATTCAAATGACAGTGATGCCGAAACATGGATAAAGATCTTTACTTTTTTAGATGAGTCAACCATTAACGGTTTAATTGCTGAGCAACAAAAAGATGCTTCAAAAAGAGTTTTGCAAAAAACGCTTGCTAAAGAGGTAACTATTTTTGTACATGGCGAAGCGGAGTATGACAAAGCTGTGGAAACTACCGAAAAATTATTTGCCGATCAGAATGCCCCGGCTGAAAGCCTTAGTACAGAGGACCTGCAAGGGATGGAAGGTGTTGTAAAAATAAATTTTGCTAAGGAAAAAATTGAAGCCGGTATTGATATCGTTTCTTTCTTAGCAGAAACAAATGTTTTTCCCAGTAAAGGTGAAGCAAGAAAAATGGTACAGGGTGGTGGTGTGAGCATCAACCGTAAAAAAGTTGAGGATATAGTGTTACAGGTAAACAGTACCCTCCTGCTTCATAATAAATACCTGCTGGTACAAAAAGGAAAAAAAAATTATTACTTGATTTTCATTGCTTAACCCTATTGTTATGAAAAAAGCATCCCGCTGAAAATCGGGATGCTTTTTTTTATTCAATTTAATATTTATTGCTTTTTAGCCTCAATGGGTTTACCCGAAAGATATTTATCAAAGAATTTATCCATTTCTTTATAAAAATCAAGACGATTATTTTCATTGGCAAAGCCATGGCCTTCATCATTTTTTACCATGTAATCAACAGCCACTCCCCTTTTCTTTAAGGCTTCCACCATCTGGTCGCTTTCTGCTTTATTAACACGGGGATCATTGGCTCCTTGTGCAACAAACAAAGGCGTTTTAATATTTCCTGCATGTAATGCAGGCGATACTTCAGCCAACAAAGCACTGTCTTTTACCGGGTCTCCCACCATTTCATAGAACATGGCTTTATACGGCTCCCAATAAGGGGGTATGGTTTTCATAAAAGTGAACATGTTTGATACACCTACATAATCAACTGCACAGGCATACAGGTCTGGGGTAAAAGTAACTCCTGCCAGTGTTGCATAGCCGCCGTAACTGCCCCCGTAGATAGCCACACGTTTTGGATCAGCAATACCTTCTTTGATCAACCATTGTACTCCATCAGTAATATCATCCTGCATGGTTTTGCCCCACTGCTTCTGGCTCTTTAACCAAAACTCTTTTCCATATCCTGTAGAGCCCCTGAAATTCATTTGCAGAACAGCATATCCCCTGTTGGCAAACATTTGTGCTTCGTTATTAAAACCCCAGTCATCTCTTGCCCATGGGCCCCCATGCGGATTGATTACCACGGGCAGGTTTTTGGCTTCCATTCCTTTTGGTAAAGTAAGATATCCATGAATCGTTAACCCATCTCTTGATGTATATTTAACAGCTTTCATCGTGGCCATATTCTCTTCTTTCAGCCATGGGAAAGCATCGGCGAGGAATTTAGTTTCGCCGGTCTTCTTGTCATAAAAATGATAACGGGCTGCAACTTTATCATTACCCGTCCACACCACGAACTTATCTTCAGCAACATTATTTCCATAAATACCAATTTCGTAGCCCTTAAATTTATCCTGCATCTTTTTATACTCCGACTCTGTTTCGGCATCTAAAAAATGCTGCTCTCTTTTCCACGAAGTATAATGAGCCATGGTTAATACTTTACGCTTCTCTGAATAACCCAATCCATCAACATCATATTCAGGGTTGCTGTAAATTTCTTTTATTTCTTTACGGTTGGCAAGATCGTATTCTACGATGGCTGTTTTATCCCGGCCGATATTACTTGATACATAGATATTCTTATTGTCGAAAGTAAAGAACTGTATCGCAAACTGGTCTTTGTAAGTTGTTGTAAGAAAAGAATCAAACGGCGCTGCCTCAGTAGCCCGCTGGTAGTAGGCTGTGTTAACACCATCTGTTTTAGAAGCAATCCTGATGATACCAGAATGATCGGTGAACCAGCTGTCGTAATTCTTATCATTTTCATACAATACCTTCAATTCTCCTGTTTCAATATTGATGCTGTAAGGATCAAAATATTTTGCATCTCTTTTATTCATGCCTATCATCATTTCCTTTTCCTTGCCGGCAATATCACGCCAGTCATCCAATATCTCTGTTCTTACTTTTGAAAAAGGGGTTAAGGCCTTTAAGTCTTTACCATCGCTACTAACGGAAAACATTTGAAAATTTTCATCCCCGCCTATATCCTGCAGGTAAATAATGCGGTTGCCCTTCCATTGGTAACGATATATATTACGCACCGTATCATTGGTAATAGGAATAGCTACGCTGTCTGCAATCTTTCTTACAAATACATTGGTGTGGCCATTGTGTGGGCTCAGGTAAGAAATGTATTCACCATCGGGTGAAATACGCCAGCTGAATTTTTCGGGGTTTTTGAAAAAATCTTCTACCGCAATTTTAGGTGCCGGCTCTTCTTTTTTATCGGCACATGCTGAAAAAAGCAGGGGAGCCGATAGCAACAATACAAAAAACTGTTTGTGCAATACTTTCATCATAATCAGTCAGTTTAAAATTTAATAAAATCGAATAAAAAATGCGGAGTGAGGGATAAGCAGCATCAAGATAATATCTTTTATTGCAAATAAAAAATCCCCGTTTAGGGGATACATAATTTTTTGTTAAACGGAAAACCTGGTTATCGCTATTCTACATTAACCTGTTTTTTTATTACAGCGTTTGGTGTAGCATTCATCAAAAATATACGCTCCTTAAGCATATAACCATTACCATGCTCACAAAAATGTACTTTAAGATTTTGTATGCTGATGGGATTACCCTCGGGTATATCGGCAATGTTCGAATGAAGGATATCGTGCCCGTCGATGATAATGACAAGCCCGCTTCCTATGGCTTCCATTTTGTTGCCGTTCGTTATCAGCATACCGGTGTCCTCCCCCAAACCAATGCCTATACATGCAGGGTTTGTTGCCACAGCCTGTGCCAGCCTGCCAAACCTTCCTCTTTTTTCAAAATGCGAATCAAAGATCACATCATGCATAAAACCTAGGCCGGTAGTAATTTTTACTTCACCTTTTAAGTGTGCCCGGGTGGCATTGCCTTCATAGATCATGGTATTGCTCATGGCCATTGCACCCGCCGAAGTGCCGGCTATAACGAATTCTTCTTCGGTAATATAACGATCCATCATTTTCTCGAAAAAAGCAGTACCTCCAAAAGTGCTGCTGAGGCGTAATTGGTTACCGCCACTGAACATTACGATATTACATTTACTGATACGTTCAATGTAATCTTCATTTGCAGTATCGGCACGGTTACGGATATGCATGAGGCCAATATCGGTACAGCCTATTTTACCAAAAGCATTCAGGTAATTATCGCCAACTTCGTAAGGTATAGTGCTTGCAGTAGTGATGACCTCTATGCGGCTGAGGGGGCCGCCGGCTTCATCTACAATGCGGCGGAGTATGCCGAGGCCAAAAAAATTAAGGTTATTGCGCTGGATCTGTCCACTCTCTAAATCTGTTCCTTTATCTTCTGCACCTCCAATCGCAATTAGTTTTCCTTTAGCAAATTGCATTAAATCATTTTTATGATTAACGCAAAAATAAGGGAATTCGTGTTTGAACTGTCTTTAGTAGTTGTTAACGCCTGTTAATTACTTTTAAAATTATGTCTTCGCAAAAGCTGTAATGCCTTCCACCAGCCTGTCTAAGTTTTTTGTACTTGTATAAACATTGGGGGTAATTCTTACACCGCTTATATTTTCCCAAACGATGCTAACGGTATGTATCTTATAATTATCCCATAAATAATTATCAAGTTCAGCAGGTTTTTTACCATCAACACTCACCAGGCCAATAGCACATCCAAATTCTTTTTTAAATGAAGTATGCAGTTTTACTTTGGGTACATCTTTTACTTTATTCATCCAGTAATTCTTCAGGTAAAGCAGCCGCTCTTCTTTTCTTTTACCGCCAATCATGTCATAAAAATCAATGGCTTTATCAACAGCTTCTTCAATAAAGAACGGCCTTGTACCTAAATGCTCAAACTTGCGGATATCAGTTTCATCTCTGTCACCTGCTCCAAATAAAGGCCAGGTCTTTTTTATTTTATCTTTACGCACATACAAAAATCCCGTTCCAATGGGAGCGCTTAACCATTTATGTAAACTGGTTCCAAAATAATCACAGTTAAGATCAGGTATTAAAAATTCAAACTGGGCAAATGTATGGGCACCATCAACCAGTACATCAATATTTTTTTTCTTTGCTGCATCGGCTATCTTTCTTACGGGCAGTTTCTGGCCTATCCAGTTTATCATATGTGTAATCTGCACCAGCTTTGTTTTGGCAGTAAAGGCATCGGTAAATTGTTTTACCAAATAATCTTCATCTTCACTTGGCAGCTCAAGATTTACCCAAACCAGTTTTATGCCTTCTCTTTTTTCTCTTTGCTTCCATGCGCCTATCATGTTTGGATAATCCTGCTTCGTTAGTACAACCTCATCTCCTGCTTTTAGTTCAATACCAAAAATTACGGTTTCCAAAGCTTCAGAAGCATTGCGATGCAAAGCAATTTCTTCTGCATCGCAACCGGCAATCCGGGCAAGGTTTTTACGCAATGGTTCCCTGCCCTGGTCAATAACCCGCCACATAAAATAACTGGGGCCCTGGTTACTGATATCGTAATTCGTTTTCATGGCATCTGCAACAGACTTTGGTGCAGGCGCTACACCGCCATTATTCAGGTTGATAAAATTGGGAGCAATGGTATAAGATTGCTGAACATAATACCAGAAGTCTTCATCAGTTGCAAGGTCGGATGGAGACAGTGATGATGTATTTTTTAATGCAGATTGTAAATCACGGCTCCAGGCTGGTTGCAGCAAGTTGGCTGTGAGGGCCGAAGCAGATAATAAACCTATTTTATGCAGAAATGAACGTCTGTTACTCATGTGCCTGAAATTTAGATATACAATGTACAAATTTTGTTTTTTGCAAAGCAAGATGATTTAGGTAATTTCCGGTTTATCCATAAATCAAAATTCAAAAGTAAAAAGTCAAAAACTGCTGTGATGGGCTATTTTTTTACTTTTGAATTTTAACTTTTGACCTTCAAAATACCAAACTGTTTTATTTATGAAGATTGTTGAAATTAAAATACTGAGAGGACCGAATTACTGGAGTGTAAGACGTACTAAGCTGATACAGATGAAGCTTGATCTTGAAGAAATGGAGGAACGCCCCACCAATAAGATCGAAGGATTCAGGCATCGGCTGGAAGCCATGTTCCCTACCATGATAGAGCACCGCTGCAGCGTTGGAACCCCGGGTGGTTTTTTTGAAAGAGTAGATGAAGGTACCTGGATGGGGCATGTAATTGAACATATTGCATTGGAGATACAAACGCTTGCAGGCATGGATACCGGCTTTGGCCGTACAAGAGGAACAGGTAAGGATGGTGAATACTATGTATGCATTAGCTATATGGAAGAAGATGCCGGTGTTTACGCTGCCAGGGCATCAGTAAGAATTGCACAGGCATTAACTGATGGGGTTGAATATGACCTGGCAGATGATATCATGAACCTTAGAGAAATAAGGGAAGATACCAGGCTTGGACCCAGCACAGGTTGTATTGTTGATGAAGCAGCTAAAAGAGGAATTCCTTTTATCCGCTTAAATAAACATTCGCTGGTGCAGCTCGGCTATGGCGTACATCAAAAAAGAATAAGAGCAACCATTGCCAGCACTACGGGTAATATAGCTGTAGATATTGCCTGTGATAAAGAGGAGACCAAAAATTTATTAAGCGCTGCAGAAATACCAGTACCCAAAGGCGATGTGGTAAGAACGGAGGAGAGTTTACAATCGGTTATTGATGATATTGGTTACCCTATAGTTATTAAACCCATTGATGGTAATCATGGTAAAGGAAACACTACCAACATAATCAACTGGGAGCAGGCATTAAAAGCATTTGCTGCAGCCAAAGAATATGGCCGCAACGTGATCGTAGAAAAATACATTACGGGTTTCGATTTTCGCATACTGGTTATCAATTATAAATTTATTTGTGCGGCTTTGCGTACCCCTGCTGCTGTAACCGGCGACGGAAAAAATACCATTCAATATTTGCTGGATGAAGTTAATAAAGACCCACGCCGTGGATATGGACATGAAAAAGTGCTAACCCAAATAACCGTTGACCAGTTTACGCAAAAAATGCTGGATGATATGGGTTATACTTTAGATACAGTACCTGCAAAAGCTGAACTGGTTTTACTGAAACCCACTGCTAATCTTTCTACCGGTGGTACCAGTACCGATGTAACGGATGAGGTACACCCGGCCAATATCATGATGTGTGAGCGTATTGCAAAGATCATTGGACTGGATATTTGTGGTATTGATATCATGGTAAAAGACCTGCGAACACCTGTAAAAGAAAATGGGGGTGCTATATTGGAAGTTAATGCCGCCCCTGGTTTCCGTATGCATATTGATCCATCAATAGGTTTACCCCGTAACGTGGCCGAACCGGTGGTAGATATGCTTTTTCCAAAAGGCAGTGCAGGTACCATTCCTATAATTGCCATTACAGGCACCAATGGTAAAACAACCACTACCAGGTTAACAGCACATATTGCAAAAACAGCGGGCTATAAAGTTGGTTATACAACCAGTGATGGCGTGTATATCCAGAACCAGATGATGATGAAAGGTGATTGCACAGGGCCTGTATCATCTCAATTTGTTTTAAAAGATCCTACGGTTGATTTTGCTGTACTGGAATGTGCAAGAGGTGGTATTCTTAAAAGTGGTTTGGCATTTCAAAACTGTGATGTGGCTGTTGTTACCAATATCAGCGCCGATCATATTGGCCTGGGTGGTATTGAATCTAAAGAACAAATGGCCAAAGTAAAAGCCGTTGTTCCCGAAACAGTTTTTAAACATGGTTATGCCATATTGAATGCTGATGATGATTTGGTATATGCTATGAAGAATGGTTTGAGCTGCAATATTGCCTTGTTCAGCATGGACGAGAATAATGCAAGAATAAAAAAGCATTGTAAAGATGGTGGCTATGCAGCTGTTTTTGAAAATGGGTATATCACTATCATGAAAGGTACCTGGAAGATAAGGGTGATAAAAGTAATTGATGTACCTGTAACGTATGGTGGCAAAGCGGTGCACAATATTATGAACTGTCTGCCTGCTGTATTAAGCACTTATTTCTGGCGTAATATCGAAATTGAAGATATACGCCTGGCACTGCAAACCTTTGTTCCGTCCTCAACCCAAACACCGGGCAGGTTAAATATGTTCCAGTTTAAGCAGTTCCAGTTTTTGGTTGACTTTGCCCATAATCCGGCAGGGCTTGAACTGCTCTGCGATTTTATAGGCAAGCTTGAAGGTGAACCAAAAGTGGGTATCATCAGTGGCACCGGCGACAGAAGAGATGAAGACATTAAAGAACTGGGCCGCATTTCGGGCCGATCATTTGATGAGATCATCATCCGGCAGGATAAACATTTAAGAGGCCGTACTGCAGAGGAAATTGTAAACCTTTTAGTAGAAGGTATAAATGAAACAAAAATAAAAGATATACCGGTGGAGATAATTTATAATGAAAAGGAAGCCATAATGTATGCTTATAACAATGCAAAGCAAGGATCATTAATTACAATTATGTGTGATGTGGTGGCTGAGGCACTGGATCTGATAAAAGGATTGAAGGAGAAAGAGGATGCAGAGTAAAAGGAGCTATTAGCCTTTAGCTATTAGCAAAAGAAAGATAAATCTAAAGTGTTTTTAAAATCTGACGTTTAAAAATTAAAAACCAGTATATAATTCACATCAACCTTCTGGCTTACAGCTAATAGCTATCAAATTATCTTTCACTTTTTAAAACTACCTATATGAGAAATTTTAAATAATTAAAAATCTGGCAAAAAGGTTTTCAGGTTGCTATTAATTGTTTTAAAATAACATCAACTTTTCCTACACAGGAAAAATTTGGGCTTGCATCTCAAATTAATCGTGCAGGAATATCTATCCCTTCAAATATTGCAGAAGGCAGCATCAGAAATAGTGATATCATTAGGATCTTGTTTTGAAGCGGAAACCCAATTATTAATCTTTAAAGCGTTAGGGATAGAAGAAACCAAATTAACCGAAGAAACATTGGCATTATTGGTCGAAAAAGAAAATATGCTGACTGCTTTCGCTAAAAGCCTTCTGGCTAAATGCTAATAGCTTATAGCTAAAAGCTTCTTAAAAAGCATTTGGGAGGTAAAAGCATAACCCTTATTTTTGCAGCCGAATAAAACTGGGTTATGGTGTAAAGGCAGCACAACAGATTTTGATTCTGTTTGTCAAGGTTCGAATCCTTGTAACCCAACAAAAAAGAACTGATGATCTCAGTTCTTTTTTTATTGTAATACACTTCAGGTAGAGTTCTTACTACATTTTTTTGGCTGTTTTACTAACACGATATTCCCTCTTATTTACGTTAAAGATTATTACCCGATAATTATATATAAACCGCCTATGAAACCCATTTTTACGTTCATTTTATTTTTGAATGTCCTCCCCGCTTTTTGCCAGTACAATTTTTACTTTGGTAATATACACAGCCATTCCTCCTTTTCAGATGGTAATAAAGACAGCACGGCATCCGGGTATTATACGCCCGGCGATGATTATAATTATGCCAAAGGCAGTTATCATATGGACTTTTTAGGCGTATCAGATCATAATCATTATACGGCAAATAATAATCCCGGTATGCATGTAATTGACTATGGCAGGGGATTATACCAGGCCGATACCGCAAACAGTAACGGTAGCTTTGTGGCCATGTATGGATTTGAATGGGGAACTATAAGTCAGGGAGGACATATAATAACTTATGGTGTTCCCGGATTGATAGGCTGGGAAACCGGCAGCGGTGCATGGGGTACTACCAATAATTACGATATATTTTGTGCTAAAGGAGATTTTGCCAGCTTTTGGTCAATTGTTCAATCTTACCCGGGGGCATTCTGCACTTTAGCACATCCGCAGTCCGGCGATTATGGAACCCTGCTGGGAGTTGCCACAGCTTATAATACAGTTGCTGATAAAGTAGCCGTTGGCATGTCGGTACGCAGCGGAAGTGCATTTTCTACCACCAATGATTATACTGATCCTCCTGCCACAACTTATGAATCAAAATTTTTAACTGCACTTGCCAAAGGTTACCAGGTAGGGCCAACCATAGATCATGATAACCATTATACCAACTTTGGAAGAACCAATCCATCCCGTACGGTTGTATTAGCTTCTTCTTTACACAGGGATAGTATTATGGCTGCCTATAGAGCCAACCGCTTTTATGCATCCGACGACTGGAATGTACAGGTAAATTTTACTGTTAATGGTAATTTTATGGGCAGCAAATTTACCGCAAACGATAATTCATTTATTGCAGTTACTGTAAATGATCCTGATGAAATCCTTGGGATAGATGACAGAACAGAGAAAATTGAGATCTATTATGGCTCGCCGCAAACATCTATAAATGCAACGGTTTTAATGTTTACTGCAAATAGCAACAGCATTAATTATACACATAATACGGCTATCAACAGCAGCTATTATTATTTTGTAAAAATAACACAAACTGATGGCGACATCATCTGGACCTCTCCCATCTGGGTAAACAGAACAGCCGTGATACTACCTGTTGTACTTACACAGTTTACAGGCAGCCAGGTAAAAGAAAATATAAAATTAAACTGGACAACAGCGCAGGAAATAAATGCATCCCTATTTGAAATAGAACATTCAACAGATGGTAATCATTTTATAAAAGCAGGCGCAGTGGCAAGCAGGTATCAAAATTCAAATACAGGTGGCACTTATAATTTTACACATACTTCTCCTAAAAAAGGCATCAACTTTTACCGTTTAAAACAAATTGATATTGATGGAAGTTTTAAATACTCCAATATTATCCCGGTACTCTTTGATCAATCCATTATCAGTTCCATCAAGATAAATCCTAACCCTGTAAACAGTATTTTAAATATTGACTTAACAGTTGCTGAAAAAGCAAATATCATCTGCAAGGTTTATAATACCGATGGCAGAGAAGTGAAAGTTTTAAATGCTGCTGTAAATGCAGGAATAAATAATATTACAACCAATGCTTCGCAGCTGGCTGCAGGAACTTATATTGTTGTTTTGATAAGCAACAATGAGCGGATTGCAGAGACAAGATTTATAAAACAATAAGGACAAACAAAAGATCATTCCAAAGATTATGTTTTGCAAAACACAAATCCTGCTTTCTTTATTGATGAAAAAAGATATAAAGATGATAGGGAAGATTTAATGTTTAGATATGTTTTATGCACCGCCCCTGCTGAGCGTAGCCGAAGCATCAAGGGAGAGGAGAAATGGCGATGAGGCCGGCTTTCTTACTTTATCACTTCCGTTATCACTTTACCCACACTGCCATTGGGCATCTGTATCTGTAGCATGGCAGCCAGTGTTGCTGCTATATCTGTCATATATACTTCCCGGTTACTTTTGCCATGTTTCACTTTCCACCCAAACCACAATAATGGAATATGAGCGTCATAGGGGTTCCATAAACCATGGGTAGTGCCAATTACGCTACCATCAAAATAGCCGGGCTTAAAGGTGAACTGTATATCCCCACTTCGTTTGGGATTATAGCCATTCAGCATCATTTCTTTTTGTGGTTGTGTCAATGCGGTCATCTCAATATCATCAGTTGCAAATGCCTGTATGATGTAAGGCTTTTGTTTTAATGTTTTTATTACCAATTTTTTTATGGCTTCCATATCCTTTCCTGCAGTTTCAATAGCAGTTGAATTAAGATATACCTGGTAATTCATTACAGACATCACCCCTCTTTTAACTCCGAAGACAGTATCAATAAGCCCGTTCAATTCTCTTGCAATATCTGCATCTTCAAAAGTGCCTGCGGGTATCTTGTTCTCGTTCATAAAAGCAGGGATATGTGCCACACCATGATCGGCAGTTAAAAAGAACAGGTAATTGCCGGCACCAAGTTTTTTATCCAGGTAAGATAAAAGATCGGCAATATCCCTGTCGAGCCTTAAATAGGTATCCTCAATCTCTACGGAGTTGGGCCCAAAAGCATGGCCTATATAATCTGTTGATGAAATACTCACTGCTAAAAAATCAGTAACTGAACCTTTTCCCAAACCTTCGTTTTCAATAGCCGCTTTGGCAAAATCAAAAGTGAAAGTATTGGCAAAGGGTGTTGTTTTAAAACTTTCATATTTGTATGCTGCAGGAATTTTAGAAAGCTTATGCGGAAACACAACACCGTTGCTGTCGCCCCTTATAACGCCCTCATAAGGTTTATTATCAGCCGTGCTCATCTCATATTTACTCATCGGTAATAAAGTATTCCAGTCCTTACTCATGTACATAGATGCAAGATCTTTTTTATTGAACTGCTCAACCCATGCAGGCAGGCTTTGCATATAATAGGAACTGGTTATCCATTTACCAACTGCGCCATCATACCAGTAAGCTGCATTGGCGCTATGGCCTGCAGGCAAAATAGATCCCCTGTCTTTTAATGCAATACCAATTACCTTGCTTTTAAAATTATTGCTCAATCTTAATTCATCAGTAATGGTTGTGGTCCACATATTGGCCGGGCTCATTATCCCTGCACCTGAAGTGCTGCCCACGGTTTTTACTGTTGAATCTTCGGTGCAGTAAACATACCGGTTTGTTACTTTATCAAACCAGTTATTGCCCACAATTCCTGTAATGGCCGGTACACTGCCTGTATACACACAGCTATGGCCCACTGCCGTGTAAGTAGGCATGCAAGGTATCATGGCATTCTCGTTACTGAAACCCTGGTTTAGCAGGCGTTTAAAACCATTAGGGCCATACAAACTATTAAAACGGTATAAATAATCCCACCGCATCTGATCTACCATCAGACCCACTACGAGTTTTGGTTTACCCACAGGGCCCTGTGCGGCAGTTTGTGCAAATGATACTGTTGAGAAAAAGTAAAAAGTAAAAAGTAAAAAAGATTGGCGCATTATTTATTATTTTTCTGGAACAAAAGTAGGCAGTTTATAGCTTAACAAGCCTAAACTAACAATAAGGATTTCTTATCTTTTTTACTGCAATTGGATTTAACACTACATTTTTAAGCGCAAAGCTGCATCAGGCGGGTTTTGCATAAAAGCTTAATTATCGTACTTTTGCAACCTCACCCAATTTCCCCTTCAGGGAAGATGGACCGGGAGAAAAAAGAAAAGATAGCTGCGAAGTTGAATAAATCTAAAATCGTAAATCAAAAATCTAAAATCAACATGGATGTTTTTGAAAAATTAGTAAAGGATGGCGGGCCTATCGGTCAGCATATGGACAGGGCCCACGGCTATTTCACATTCCCAAAACTGGAAGGCGAACTGGCACCCCGTATGAAATTCAGGGGTAAGGAAATGATCGTTTGGAGCCTGAATAATTATTTAGGCCTTGTAAACCATCCCGAAGTTAGAAAAGTAGATGCAGAAGCAGCCGCCCAATACGGCATGGGCAACCCCATGGGTGCAAGAATGATGAGTGGAAATACAGGAAAGCACGAAGAACTTGAAAAAGTGATCAGTGAATTTGTAAGCCGGGAGGATACCATGCTGCTGAACTTTGGCTACCAGGGTATAATGAGTTGTATTGATGCATTGGTAAACCGCCGTGATGTAATTGTGTACGATGCCGAAAGCCATGCATGCATTGTAGATGGTGTGAGACTGCACATGGGCAACCGCTATGCATTTAAACACAACGATATTGAAGACTGCGAAAAACAATTACAAAGAGCCACAGAGCTTGCTGCCAAAAATGGCGGCGGCATTTTATTGATAACCGAAGGTGTTTTTGGTATGGATGGTGAGCAGGGAATCTTAAAAGAAATTTGCGCCCTTAAAGAAAAATATGAGTTCCGCATTTTAATAGATGATGCACATGGCTTTGGCTATATGGGCCCCACAGGCGCCGGTGCCGATGAAGCACAGGGTTGTCAAAAAGATATTGACCTGTATTTTTCAACCTTTGTAAAAAGTATGGGCAGCATTGGTGCCTTCATCAGCGGGCCAAAGAATGTATTGAAATATTTACGCTATAATACACGCTCACAGATATTTGCAAAGAGTTTACCCCTGATGATCGTTGAGGGAATGATCAAGCGTATGGAAATGGTTAAGGCTATGCCCGAGCTGCGTGAAAAATTATGGCACAATGTTAACCGCCTGCAAAACGGTTTAAAGGAAAGAGGTTTTGATATTGGCCATACCAACAGCCCGGTAACACCTATATACATGAAAGGTGATGTACCCGAAGCTACCTCCATGGTGATGGACCTGCGGGAGAATTACCATATCTTTTGCAGCATTGTGGTGTACCCTGTAATACCAAAAGGGGATATCATTTACCGCCTGATACCTACCGCTGCACATAGCGATGCTGATATTGATGAAACATTAAAAGCATTTGAAGAAACAAAGAAGAAATTAGATGCCGGTGCCTACAAAGCAGTTGATATACCGGATATGGCAGAAGTGAATTAAACAATGTTATTTTTATACAATGATCCCGGTTATTTTTAACCGGGATTTTTTTTATCTGTTTGTATGATTTTATCTTGAAAATCAATATTAAAGTAAACAGCAGGACTATCATCCGATAGAATTAAATAGCAATGAAAAAATAAAACAGCGGTTAGATTACCTGCATGAAAATCCCGTAAGAAGTGGACTGGTTTGGGAACCGTGGCATTACAAATACAGCAGTGCTATTGATTATTAT
>JBBSJI010000061.1:0-16607 GCA_038257425.1 Chitinophagales bacterium | reverse complement strand
TTAGTACAGCTTAATGCAAAAAAAATACAGCCCGTTAAAGCCAGAATTGTTTTTTTCATAATGGTAAATATTTTTTGGTGAAAAATTGAACCCTTAAATTAAGATTAGTTTTTCACATATTTTATTTTCTGGGGATAAATAAATTACTGCGAAGAATGGATGGTAAAAAAAATCCTCTGCCTTTTTAGACAGAGGATGCACTTGGTATTGGTAAACAGTTAGTTTTAGAAACGGCTTTAAATAAAACAGAATGTAATATAGCATTAAACAATGGGTAGCGCATGATTACTTTAATTAAGACAAGACTTTTTTTAGAAATGCTGCATCAATAATTCATGAATACATTTGTATTAAAGCTATATTAAGCCCTTTAATAGTAAATTGCAGCAATTTTAATATTCATGTGGAGCATTTGTAAAAAAGAAATCAACCAGTTTTTCAGCAACCTTACAGGATATATTACCATTATTCTTTTTTTATTGATCAATGGCATATTCCTGTTTATGCTGAACGACAGCAGCATTTTTGAATTTGGGTATGCCTCATTAGATAAATTTTTTGAACTGGCGCCCTGGATATTGATGTTTTTAGTACCCGCCATAACTATGCGTACGCTTGCAGATGAATTCAAAGCCGGCACTTATGAAATTCTAAAAACAAAGCCGCTTTCCTCTCTGCAGATCGTTTTAGGAAAATATTTTGCAATTCTTATTGTATTGCTGCTTGCCATACTCCCCACCTTTATTTATATCATAACCATTAAAGCATTAAGTGCCCAGGGAGGAATAGATTCAGGCGGTATCTTAGGCAGTTATATCGGCCTGTTTTTACTGGCAGCTGTTTTTGCAGCTATCGGGCTTTGCTGCAGTGGATTTACCAATAATGCAGTTGTTGCTTTTTTAATAAGTGCCTTCAGTTGCCTTGTATTGTATTTTGGATTTAATGCCCTGAGTAAACTGGCTTTTTTTGAGAACGGGGTTGATTACTATGTAGAAATGCTGGGCATTGATTTTCATTACCGGAGCATGAGCCGTGGTGTACTCGACAGCCGTGACCTGGTTTATTTCATGAGTACAATTTTTCTTTTTCTTACAGCCACCATAAAAAATTTGTATAAAAAATAAATGGGTATTGTTGCTAAAATAGGGAAAAGTAAGCTATGGTTATTGATAACCATTGTAGTGCTGGTTGCTGTAAACTGGCTGGCATCTATATATCATACCCGTATAGATTTTACCAACGAAAAAAGATTCACACTTTCTCAACCCACAAAAAAAGTGTTGAAAAAACTGGATGATGTGGTACAGGTTGATGTTTTTTTAACCGGCGACTTTCCCAGTGGGTTTAAAAAGCTTGCCAATAGCACCAACGAAATATTAAGTGAGTTCAAAGAGATCGCAGGCCAAAAATTCCAATACCGTTTTATCAGTCCTGATGAAACAGTTGAGGGAACAAATGTTGTATGGGCCGATACCCTGGGTGCATTGGGTTTTTATCCTATCAATCTTACATCGCAAATAAAAGAAGGACAACAGCAACAAAATATTTATCCCGTTGCTTTTGTGCATTACAAAGAAAATGTATTGCCGGTAATGCTTTACCAGGGTAAAACAAAAGCAATAACCTACCCCGAGATCAACAGCGCCGAAGCGATGATGGAATTTAATTTTATCAGCGCCATTGATAAATTGTTGCAAAAGGAAAAACCAATTGTAGGTTATACTGTGGGAAATGGAGAGCCAACGGGTTATACGGTTGAAGATCTTGTTAGCAATACCCTGCAACAGGAATACCAGTTCTATACTATTAATCCAAATACCCAACCTGCTATACCTAAGGAGTTTAATGTATTGTTTATTGTAAAGCCAACGCAACCTTTTTCTGATGAAGCCAAACTGAAGCTGGATCAATATGTAATGAACGGCGGTAAGGTATTATTCTTCCTGGATAAATTAAATGCAGAACTGGATAGCCTGCAAAGCAAGAAAGGCGAAGTGGTGGCTTATGATCGGGGGCTGGAACTGAATGATCTTTTATTTAAATATGGCGCAAGAATTAACTCCGACCTGGTTATGGACCTCCAATGTGATTTTCTTCCTTTTGATGTGAGCGGCAATGGCCAGTTTGAATTATTGCCCTGGAATTATTTCCCCGTATTTGAATCAAAATCAAACCATGTCATCAATAAAAATTTAGGATTTGTTAGCGGGCGTTTTGTAAATTCAATTGATACGGTAGAAGCAGAGGGGATTACAAAAACGATCCTGTTAAGATCATCTCCCAATTCCCGTAGCATTGCAACCCCAGCACTGATAAGCGTGCTGGAAAATGTAAGTGAGCCTGAACATGAAAAATTCAAAAGATCAAATATCCCTGTGGCAGTTTTGTTGGAGGGTAAATTCAAATCTCTTTTCTCCAACCGCCTGTCGCAGGCCATGAATGATTCCTTACAGAATATTGGTGCTGTATTTGTACCTCAAAATATAACAGACAATAAAATGATCGTTGTGGCAGATGGAGATATCGTATTAAATTCAGTGGTTAAAGGTAACCAGGCCATTCCCATGGGTATGAACCCGTTTACTTTTGGATCGCAACGTGAATTTGCATTTGCCAATAAGGATTTTTTACAGAACTGCCTGGATTACCTGATCAATACATCTAATCTATCTGAAGCCAAGGCAAAGGATTATACTTTGCGTTTGCTGGATAAGAAAAAAGTAGACGCACAAAAAACAACCTGGCAGCTCATCAATATTCTGGTACCTGTTATCCTCATCATATTATTTGCAGGGGTATATCAATTTGTAAGAAGAAAAAAATACACAATTAGTTAAAATGGACAAAACACAATTGATATATATCGTTTTTAGTGCAGTGATAGTGGTTGCTTTAATATTTGACCTGGGCCTGCTCAGTAAAAAGAACCAGATCATAAGTTTAAAAGCGGCATTGGTACAAACCAGCTTCTGGGTGTTACTTTCTTTTGCCTTTTGTGGTTTTATACTGATAGAAAATGATAACGGTAATGGCAAAGAAGACGCTATATCCTATATCTCGGCTTACTTACTGGAATGGTCATTATCCATTGATAATATTTTTGTGTTTATTATCATCTTCTCTTATTTTAAAGTAGAACCAAAAAATTATTCGAGGGTATTATTATTGGGTATATTAATGGCCATTGTTTTCCGCATCATTTTTATTGCACTTGGCAGCGAGTTGGTGGCCCGGTTCGATTGGATCATGTATATTTTTGGCGCCTTCCTCCTGTACACCGGTATTAAAATGTACAGTAGTAAACAGGAGGAAGAGTTTAATCCCGAGAAAAGCTGGGCTTACCGCATCATGAAAAAATTTATGCGTATCACCAATGTGGCATCCAAAGGCCGCTTTATCATTATGCATAATAACAAAGCTTATTTTACCAATCTTGCTGTGGTTGTAGTTATGCTTGGCCTCATTGATATTGTATTTGCGGTAGATTCAATCCCTGCTGTGTTCTCAATTATTCCCGATCCTGAAAAAAAATTATTGATCTATTCTTCCAATATTTTTGCAGTGCTTGGTTTACGCAGCCTCTTCTTTTTATTAAGGGGCGCTGCCAGCAAATTCGATTTCCTGCAGCAGGGCATCGCAGTGGTGTTATTGTTTATTGGTGTAAAAATGCTGATCGTAAATTGGGTTCATATACCGGTTTGGATATCATTACTCGTAATTGTAGTTTGTATTTCGGGTTCTATAGTGTATTCTATCTATCATCGGCGTAAAGGAGTTCCGGAAGATCAGGAACAATAAACGGCAAACCAATCATTTTATTTGTATAGTATTTCTCAAATAGCATCCATTATTAAGGCTAAAACATTTGCATCAAATGTTGAGGGCAATGTGGAGCATTTATTACTGGATAGCCGCAAATTATTATTTCCGGCTACGTCCATATTTTTTGCCTTAAGCGGACAAAGAAGAAACGGTAATGTATTTATAACAGAACTCTATAATAAAGGGGTATGTGCTTTTGTTGTTGATGAAAATTTTGCAGAGGCAGAAATGCTTAAATTTCCTGCTGCATCATTTCTGCAGGTGGCTGATGTGTTACAGGCATTGCATTTGTTAACTTCCTGGCATCGTCAGCAATTTAATATCCCGGTAATTGGCATAACAGGCAGCAATGGTAAAACCATTGTAAAAGAGTGGTTGTACCAGTTGCTACAAAATGATTTTAATATTGTACGCAGTCCCAAAAGTTATAATTCGCAGATTGGAGTGCCGTTAAGTGTTTGGCAAATGAATGCGGGCAATACGTTGGGTATATTTGAGGCCGGAATTTCGCAGCCCGGTGAAATGCAGCAACTGGCAAAGATCATTGCACCAACCATCGGCGTTTTTACAAGCATTGGCGAAGCACATGGCGAAGGCTTCTTAAATATACGTCAGAAAATAAATGAAAAACTAAAGCTGTTTGTTAATAGTAATGTGCTTGTTTATTGCGCCGATGATCCGGATATGAATGAAGCGCTAAATACATTTAAGAATAATGTACGTGCCGGTGATGAATTCCAATTGTTCAGCTGGAGTAAGAAAGAATCTGCAACGCTGCAGATCATTTCCACAGAAACGGAAGGAATTGAAACTGCTGTATCGGCCCAATGGAACGATGTTCCTGTTAATTTTAAAATACCTTTTACTGATACTGCATCTGTTGAAAATGCGATAACCTGCTGTTGTGTTTTGTTGTACCTCGGTATCAGCGTTAGCAGTATTGAAATAAATATGCAGCAACTGAAACCGGTTGAAATGCGGCTTGAACTGAAAAAAGGTATTAATAATTGTTCTATAATCAATGACAGTTACAGCGCAGATATTAATTCACTCACTATTGCACTTGATTTTTTACAGCATCAGCAACAACATACCAGGCGAACATTGATTTTAAGCGATATTTTACAGTCAGGAAAAAGCAGTGCGGAATTATATGATGATGTAGCGGCTATTATAGAACAAAAAAAGATAGATCGTTTTATTGGTATTGGTCCCGATATCAACAGGCAAAAAGATGCTTTTAAAAATATAAAGGAAACTGTTTTTTTTGCCAGTACCGATGAGTTTAAACTACAGTTCCACAGCCAGCATTTTTATAATGAAACCATTTTATTAAAAGGGGCCCGGCTATTTGAGTTTGAGCAGATCAGCCATTTGCTGGAAGAGAAAACACACCAGACCGTTTTAGAGATAAACCTGAATGCCATTACCCATAATTTAAATACTTACCAGCAATTACTGAAACCGGGAGTGAAATTAATGGCTATGGTAAAGGCCTTCAGCTATGGCAGCGGCAGTTTTGAAATTGCAAACCTGTTACAGTTCCATAACATCGATTACCTGGCCGTGGCTTATACCGACGAAGGAGTGGAATTACGAAAGGCGGGTATCACCCTCCCCACCATGGTGATGAATGCAGAAGAAATTACCTACGACCTGCTTGTACAATATAACCTGGAGCCGGAATTATTTTCATTTGGTATCCTGTATTCTTTTCAGCAATATTTAGAACAAGGCGGCATCACTAATTATCCAGTTCATATAAAATTAGATACCGGCATGCACCGGCTTGGCTTCGAACTAAAAGATATTAAAGCATTATGCGACAGATTGCAAACAACCAATGTATTTAAGGTACAATCTGTTTTCTCTCACCTGGCCGCAAGTGATTCGCATCTGCATGATGATTTTACAAATGCACAGGCACAGGCTTTTTTAAAAGGCTGCGCCGAGATACAGAAGATCACTGGTTATAGTTTTATCCGCCATATTGCCAATACTTCTGCCATTCACAGGCATAAGGAATTGCAGCTGGATATGACACGCCTGGGCATTGGTTTGTATGGGGTAGATGCTGAGCCATCTGTTCAGCAGCAATTAAAAAATGTTACCACTTTAAAAACCACCATTTCACAAATTAAAAAGGTAAAAGAGGGAGATAGCATTGGTTATAGCCGTAGCGGAATAGCCACTAAAGATTCGGTGATAGCTACAGTAAGGATCGGCTATGCGGATGGTTACCCACGTTTATTAAGTAATGGTATTGGAAAAATGTGGGTAAAAGGCAGCCTCGTACCTGTAATTGGCAATGTATGTATGGATATGACCATGCTTGACATTACCGGCGTAGATGCACAGGAAGGCGATGAAGTGATTGTTTTTGGTGCTGAGCTAAGGGTAAATGAGCTGGCCAAACTGGCTAACAGTATTCCTTATGAGATCCTCACAGGCATATCTCAACGGGTGAAGCGGGTTTATTTTGAAGAATAAGATTAGAGGTTTAGTGTAGAGGAGTTGAGATGGAGATTTTCAATTAAATGATTTTACCTAAACCCCTAAACCTCTAAACCACCCACCCAAAACCTATAACACAAACTCTCCTATCTTTGCCACTTATATGAAAGCAAGAAACGTAACGCTCATCATCTTATTGATAATAATTGCCGACCAGCTCCTTAAGATCTGGATCAAAACAAATTATCACCTTAACGAGCATCACCAGGTAATTGGCAGTGGGTTCCAGTTATATTTTGTTGAAAATCCCGGTATGGCTTATGGCTGGAAGTTTGGCGGTGAATGGGGAAAGATGGCACTCACTATTTTCAGGATGGGAGCGGTGATATTTGGTACCTGGTATTTAAGAAAGATCATCAAAGAAAAGCAACATAAGGGCTTTATTTTTTGTGCTGCATTGGTTTATGCAGGTGCCCTGGGTAATTTGATCGATTCGTCATTTTACGGGTTGATATTTGATAAGGGTATGACCGTTGACCCAGCACTAAAAGAATATGTAGGCTATAATGGGCTGGCTAAATTCTCATCCAATGGCTATGCTTCTTTTTTACATGGCAACGTGGTTGATATGTTATACTTCCCCGTAATAAAAGGCCATTTCCCGTCCTGGTTTCCTATCTGGGGGGGTGATGATTTTGAATTTTTCCGTCCCATATTCAACATTGCCGATGCTTCTATAACCACCGGGGTCATCAGTATCCTGGTTTTTCAACGCCGCTTTTTCAAGCAGCATAACAATAAAGAAAAGCATCATACCGTAGAAACCAATGCCCTGGTTAATGATGAATCGCAGGTTTCATAAATTACATATCTTTAAATCATGAAACCTATAAGCTATTTCCTATTCGCTTTTTTATTGATAGCAGTTTTACCTGCCTGTCAAAAGATACAGGATACAAACCCCGATGGCATTTCAATGGGTACTTTAAAAAAGACTGTAACCGGGGATTGCATGGCGGTAGTTGTTAGTGGCATTTTTATTGTTGACAGTATTTTAAAAAATGATAACTATGTAGATGTGGAGGTCGATGTAACCCAGGCGGGTACATTTGATATTAAATCAGATTCGGTAAATGGATACTCATTTATTAAAAAAGGAACTTTAGCTACAGGCCTGAACAAGATCCGTTTATATGCAAGTGGCAAGCCCCTTGCAGCAGGTGTTAATACATTTACAATCTCTTACGGTTTATCAACCTGCAGTTTTAAAATAACAGTTTTTACCGGAGGGTCGGCAGGATCGGCACAATTTACATTAGGGGGTTCTCCCGGTAATTGTTCGGTTTCTTCTATCAATGGAAATTATATAGTTGGGCAGGCGCTTACTGCAGCAAACACAATTGAAATGACCGTAAATGTTACTACCATTGGTACCTATAACATTACAGGAACAGTAATTAACGGTGTTTCATTTAATGTAAGTGGTGCATTTACAAACCCCGGGATACAGAATATTTTTTTAACTGCAACAGGAACCCCCACTGCGGCAGGTGTTTTTACTTACACGGTGACCAATAATACAACAAGCTGTAATTTTTCAATAACCTATACAGTAACCATTACCAATGCATCTTTTGGTTTAAGCGGTTCACCGGGTAATTGTACAGGGGCAACTGTAAGTGGTACTTATACTGCGGGCACACCATTAAATGCAACCAATACAGTGTTGATCAATGTAAATGTTACATCGCCAGGTATATATACCATTACAACAACAGCAGTTAACGGGATCAGTTTTTCAGCTTCCGGTACATTTAATATTACAGGCCTGCAGCAGGTTACTTTAAAAGGTATCGGTACACCCACTGCAGCGGGTGTATTTAATTTTCCAGTGAGCGGCAATGGAAATACTTGTGGCATCTCTGTAACCTGTATGTGATGTGCATTTTTGTTTTATAAACTTTAGTTAATAATTGAGCAGTTGCATATTTAATCTTTAATTCAGGCGTTATTAAAGCAGCAAGGCAAAGGATTTTAATATCTAAATAAAAAAATAATCATACTAACAACCTATTAAAAAAATACGGAACTTTACGAGGTACCTGTAAGGTGAAAATGTAAAAAAATATCAATGAATAAATTACGTACTGTACTATTTGCCACCCTGATTTTTGGTCTGGTTTCATGCGAAAAGGAATACAGCCTGGAAAACGGCGGCACCGACAATGAATTGATTGTGGGGGTTAATTGCCGGATTAGCAAAATTATTTATACTGATACAACCGGCGTTGATACCAACACAGGGGCATTGGAAGCAACTATAAATAACCTGGATATTGTAACCAAGATCACCAAGTTTGACAGCCTGTCCAATGTACTTGAATTTATTGTCATTCCCACGTATACAAACGATACCGTTTACATTAACCCCGATGAATATTTTGTAGTAGATGTAAACAAGCGCATCACAAAACTGCACGGACTTGTGGATCCTACAGACCCCTTTTCATTACAGTTCGATGTTTTTTACCAGTACAATGCTGGAGGTTACCTGGTGGCCAAAAATTATTTTCTTACTATCAGCCCAGCTATACCTTTTTACAGGGTTGATTATACTTATAGCGGAGGAAACCTTACCCGTATGACAGGTACTGATATTGCAACCGGTGATCTATACATGGATGCAGACTTGGCATATTACAACAATATTATTCCCCGCAGGTATATCTATCTTTTCCCTGATGAAGTTGCATATTCCTATTATAACCAGTTTTTTAATTTTGGCTTAAAAAGCTACAATGCGGTGAAGGATATAAAAGTGAGAAACTATGATCCGGGTAATGTGGTAAGAGATTCGATAGTATCCAATTTCAGCAATTATATAATGAGCCGGGATACTTATATTTTTAGTGTGCAAATGGCTGGGGATGATCAACCCAGCATACCGGCGCAAAAAGGCAAACTCAGTTTTAAATACAAGTGTAAATAGGGCAGGGGTAAAAAAAGTAAATAGGGTAAAAAAGTAATAAGTATATATAGTTGAAAATACTTTATTTACTTTTCAACTTTATATACTCTAAATACCTGGACTTTAACATCAATCTAACTTCCCACCATATTTGCAGGTATCACCCATTCATCAAATTCTTTTGCGGTAACATAGCCAAGTTTTACAGCCATCTGTTTTAATGTTGTTCCTTCTTTATGTGCTTTCTGTGCTATCTCGGCAGATTTGTAGTAACCGATCTTTGTATTTAAAGCAGTAACCAGCATTAAAGAATTATCCAGGTGTTTTTTAATATTCTCTTTAATGGGTTCAATACCCACAGCACATTTATCATTAAAGGAAACGCAACCATCACCAATAAGCCTGGCACTATGAAGGAAGTTATAGATCATCACCGGTTTAAAAACATTCAGTTCAAAATGTCCATTGCTGCCGCTAATGCCAATGGTAACATCATTGCCCATCACCTGTGCAGCGATCATTGTTAATGCTTCGCATTGCGTTGGGTTTACTTTGCCCGGCATGATGGAAGAGCCTGGTTCGTTATCAGGAATAAAAATTTCTCCAATACCGCTTCTTGGCCCTGATGATAACATACGGATATCATTGGCGATCTTCATCAGGCTTACTGCAACTACTTTTAATGCAGCATGCGCTTCCACAATGGCATCGTGTGCTGCCAGGGCTTCAAATTTATTTTCAGCTGTCTTAAAAGGCAACTTAGTGAGTTTGGCAATATGCTTCGCCACATTTACATCATATTTTGGCGGGGTGTTAATGCCTGTACCAACTGCAGTGCCACCAAGGGCCAGTTCGCTCAAATGCGACAGGCTGTTCTTAACGGCTTTTAATCCATGATCTAATTGAGAAACATAACCGCTGAATTCCTGCCCTACAGTTAAAGGCGTGGCATCCATAAAATGTGTACGGCCTATCTTCACTACTTTTTTATATGCCTTTGCTTTTTTATCTAAAGTGTTGCGGAGTTTGGTAATGCCGGGTATGGTGGTCTCTATTAAAATTTTGTAAGCTGCAATGTGCATGGCAGTAGGAAAAGTATCGTTACTGCTCTGAGATTTGTTTACATCGTCATTGGGATGCAGGTATTTTTGTTTATCCGCTAATTTTCCCCCATTTAAAACATGACCACGGTAAGCGATCACTTCATTCACATTCATGTTGCTTTGTGTGCCGCTGCCTGTTTGCCACACAACCAGGGGAAAATAATCATCTAATTTGCCATCAAGAATTTCTTTACACACTTTGCCAATCAGGTCAGCTTTCTTTTTTGTAAGTATACCAGCCTCGTTATTGGTAATTGCCGCCGCATGTTTTAAAAAGGCAAAGGCTTTAATGATCTCTTTGGGCATTTTATTAATGTCCTGTGCAATTTTAAAGTTATCAATACTACGTTGTGTTTGTGCACCGTAGTAGGCATCTACGGGTACTTTTACTTCACCCATGGTATCTTTTTCAATTCTGTATTGCATAATTGGTATGGGGTTTGATTTTGATTACAAAGATAATCCTCATCTAACAAACTTATTAGTGATTTATATGACTAGCTTTACAATGATGCGTAACCATTTTTTTTATTTCCTGTTATTGCTGGGCGTAGTCCAGTCTTCATGTAATTCACAGTCGACAGAAAGAATTGTTGAGGCAACTATTAAAGATGCCGATCCTGTTGCTGTTGCTGTTGAAGTTAAAGAAGATTCTATACAACCTGTTATCTCATCCATTATTGCTATTGATACCCAAAAAGTAAGCCCCGCAAACATTGTTGATTTTGCTAAGACACAGAACGGGGTGCCTTATAAATACGCTTCAACTGATCCTGCACAGGGATTTGATTGTTCAGGTTTCATTACCCATGTTTTTAAGCATTTTAATATCGCTGTGCCCCGTTCTTCTATAGATTTTACCCATGTAGGCAAAGACATTCCAATGGCCGATGCAAAAAGCGGTGATCTTATTTTATTTACCGGAACAGATAGTGCCAGTACAGTAGTAGGGCATATGGGTATCGTTACAGAAAATACCGATTCATTAAGATTCATTCATTCAACATCAGGAAGACAGTATGGGGTTACTATTACTGCATTAGGTAATTATTACCAGCGAAGGTTTGTAAAAGTGATAAGGATATTTTAATCCATTTTTATTTACCAGAAAAAACAGCTTTTCTTTTTTCCAGAAATGCTGTTGTTCCTTCTTTCATATCTGCAGTAGCAAAGCATGCAGCAAATTCATCAATTTCGGTTTGATAGCCATTTTTAGTTTCATCAAATACGGCATTGGCTGTTTTAATACAGCCGGCAACGGCAAGCGGCGCCTTGGAATTGATAATATCTAAAATAGATTTGGCTTTGTTGATCAGTTCATCTGCAGGCAATACATAATTGACGAGGCCGTATTGCAAAGCTGTATTTGCATCGATCATAATTGCACTCATCAGCATTTCCATAGCCCTGCCTTTGCCAACTAATTGCGTTAAGCGTTGCGTACCACCATAGCCCGGAATTAATCCCAGGTTAACTTCGGGCTGACCAAATTTTGCATTTTCGGCTGCAAGCCTGAAATGACAGGCCATGGCGAGTTCGCAGCCACCGCCCAATGCAAAACCATTTACTGCAGCAATAATGGGCTTAGGAGAGTTTTCAATTTTTGTAAAAACCATATCCTGCCCTTTTTGAGCAAGTTCTTTTCCGCCTGCTGCATCCAGTGTTAAAAATTCGGTTATATCTGCACCGGCAACAAAAGCTTTTGGTCCTGCACCGGTAATGATCGCTGATTTAATTTCAGCATTATTATACACTTCATCAACAGCTGCAGATAATTCTTCGATCACTGTTTTATTAAGTGCATTCAGTTTATCGGGGCGGTTAATGGTAATGGTACAGATCCCGTTATCAATTGTAAAAAGAATGGTTTGGAATTTCATTTATTTTTATTTTTTCTTATTTTTTCAAGTTGTTCAATATCCCATAAATCTTTAGGGCGGGCCGCTTTTAATTTTGTTTGAATTAAAAATTTATATGAAATAAAATTCAGCGACGTATGCTCATCTATAAAGAAGATTTCTTTTTCATTTTCTGCTTCATCAAAATTAATCAAATGATGAACGTAGGTCATAATATCAATATCAGCAACAGCTGTTCCTATATCAGCTTTAAAAGGTTCTGAAAAATCTTCATAAGCAAAGATCATTACTTCAGATTGTGAATAGTTCATGCAAAGCATAGTATCAATGAATGCCTTTTTATTTTCTGCTGTTGGGGCAATCCATACGTCTAAATCCTGGGTATTTCTGTTATAACCATGAAAATTTACAGCGTAACCGCCAACTAACAGGTATCGTAAATTATTTTTATTGGCGCATTTAATAAACGAAACAAACTCAGGATGTAATAAATCCATGTGTAATTATAATTTTCTTTTCTGTTGTTTTATTGGGACGAAATTTCCGGGAAAGGTTTTGCATATAAAGTAAGTTTACCAGCCGTTGCCCGGGAGTGGTATTTTTTTGCCTGTCAAGATGATAGGCTTCCTGTTCTTCAAAAGATTTAAATATTTTAATTTCTCTTTTCATGCAGTAAAATTAAAAATTTCTGTTTTCTTTTACCCAACCTTTTATATAATCTGCTATTTCGGAAGTGGTTGCCCCGGGGGCAAAAAGTTTACCAACACCCATCTTATTCAGTTCAGCCATATCAGCTTCCGGAATAATGCCGCCCCCGGTTAGCAAAACATCGTTCATTTCTTTTGCTTTCATCAGTGCAATTATTTTTGGAAAAACGGTATTGTGTGCCCCGCTGAGAATGCTTACGCCAATAGCATCCACATCTTCCTGCAAAGCAGCATTAACAACCATTTCGGGGGTTTGCCTCAGGCCGGTGTAAATTACTTCCATGCCTGCATCACGTAAAGCAGTGGCAATAACTTTGGCGCCGCGGTCATGGCCATCTAAACCTACTTTAGCAACTAAAACCCGTACTGGTCTGTCTTTTTTCATGCAGTAAAAATAGTTAAAGCATTTTTAATTCTTTTTATCGTTTCCGCCTTGCCTATCAGTTCGGCAATTTGAAAAACGGCTGGCCCGAATTTACCACCTACCAGCATGATGCGTAAAGGCAAAAGTAATTCACCTGGTTTTATATTTTTTTCAGCTACCAAAATTTTAAAAATTGATTCCGTTTCCACTGCATTCCAGTTCTCAATTGTTTCCAGTTGACCGGCATATTCATTAAAGAATGATACCTTTTCCTCATTCCATTTTGGCTTTACCGCTTCTATGTCCAACTCCTGAGGTGTTTTAAAAAAGTAGCCTGCATGCTGCACAAAATCAGGTAATAAGGTACACCTGTCTCTTACCAGTTCAATTACTTTATCTAATAAGGAATCATCAGATATATCTAAACCAACTGTTGAAAGGATCTCTTTAACTTTCAATTTTAAATTTCCAACTTCTAATTTCTTTATCCATTCATGGTTGAACCATTTAGCTTTTTCATAATCGAATTTAGCGCCTGCAACATGCACACGGTCCATACTAAAATGTTCAATAAGTTCTTCCATACTATATATTTCCTGTTCAGTACCGTCATTCCAACCCAATACTGCCAGCAGATTAATAAAGGCCTCAGGTAAAAATCCTTTTTCTTTAAATCCTTCGGTAAGTTCACCTGTTTTTGGGTCGGTTCCCACAGGGGCCTGTGGCCAGTTCATAGCAAATACCGGGAAACCATATTTGGCTCCATCACGCTTACTTAGTTTACCATTTGGTCCCATGATCAGGGGAAGGTGAGCCCATTGCGGCATAGCTTTTTCCCAGCCCAGGTATTTCCATAATAAAAGATGTACCGGTGCACTGGGCAACCATTCTTCACCCCTGAAAGCATGGGTGATCTTCATGGCATAATCATCAGCAACTACGGCTAAATGATAAGTAGGCATGCCATCAGCTTTTAATAAAACTTTATCATCAACGAGAGAAGTTTCAAAACTGATTTCTCCACGGATCATATCTGTAAAACTTACCTGCTCTCCTTCAGGCATTTTAATGCGGATGACATGAGGAGTGTCTTTTGCTAAAAGATTTTTTATTTCGGCTTCTGTTAAGCTTAAACTGTTTCGCATTTTATGGCGGATGTTATGATCATATTGTGGGGAAGGGTTTTCTGCTGATCTGAAATCTTCCCGCATTTTTTCAAGCTCTTCTTTGGTATCAAAGGCATAATACGCAAAGCCATCCTGTACCAGTTGCTCTGCATACTGCCTGTAGCTCTCCTTTCTTTCACTTTGCCTGTAAGGGGCATAGGGGCCTCCATGCAGGGGGCTTTCATCTGGTTCCATTCCACACCATTTAAGGCAATCAAAAATATATTGTTCTGCGCCTTCTACAAAGCGGGTCTGGTCAGTATCTTCAATACGTACAATAAAATCGCCGCCGTATTTTTTGGCAAATAAATAATTAAATAGAACAGTTCGTACGCCACCTAAATGTAATCCGCCGGTAGGGCTTGGGGCAAATCTTACTCTTACTTTACTCATGCTGCAAAGATAAGCCTGAACAAAGTTTAAATCTAAATCATAAAAAAGCCGTACAGTCCCAGGCTGTAAGGCTATAGTAATTTATCAATTTAAAATTATCGTAAAATAATTGTCCTGGGCGCCCTGCCATCAATGGAGATGGTTGCCAGGTTATCGCAGGTGCCGTCTCCAAAATCAATGGTAGCATAATGATTTAGCCCCTGAACTTTTAATTTGCCCTGGTCAATATTTGCACAGTTATTTTTCTTTTGTAAGGCTTCTAAAACGGTACAGGTTCTGGTTTGGTTTGAGGAATTGGTTACAGAGTGTGTACCTGTAATGGAAAACACATCATCTATTATTGACGGAGTTCCAACACCGGCAGTTTGTACCACATTTCTTGTTCCATGATGTAACCAGTATCTGGCATCAGGCGCTGTTATCTTTCCATTTTCTGTATCTCTTCTCCAGCTTCTTACTGTAGGCGTGCTGGTGTTGGTCCAGGTATATTGCCCTTCAACCTTATAACCGTTAACATAGTAATTTGTAAAGGTCATTACTGCCGTACTGCCTGTTCTTCTTACCGAATCAGAAAGTACAATATTTATTTTACCGCTCCGTGTAATTCCTCTATGCGTACATGAAGTTCCAAAATCAATTACAATTGTTTTTGGAAAACCTGATGCTGGTGTAATAGTTACAGTAGCGCAAGGAATTATGTTTGTAACCGGGGCCGGGGCAAAATTACCTGCCACATTATTGTCCTGGGCAATTTCCATAAAAACATCATTGGCGTCCTCAGCAAGATTATCAGAAATAGCCTGGTTGCCACTTAATTCAAAAGTAGTTTCCAGTTCATCTTTTGTATCTGACTTTTTACAGGAATTAAAAACAATAGCTAGTGAAATGGTAGCAATAAGCAAGAGTGGCATTTTCATTTTCATAAATTTTGATTTTTGTGTGACGTAAGACTGAACTTATAGAAATAGGTTTAATAGGCTAAAAAAATATTAATTTGCTTTATGTTTTATACCGCAAAAACGCCGGCATGGGTTAAAAAATTGTTTAATGGATTAGTTTGGGAGATGCCCGTTGACCAAAAAAACATTTTTTTAACTTTTGATGATGGTCCACACCCGGTCATAACCTCTTTTGTACTTGATGAACTGGCCAGATTCAATGCAAAAGCTACCTTTTTTTGTATTGGTAAAAATGTGGCGGAAAACCCTGTTACCTATTCAAGGATTTTAAGTGAGGGTCATGCTGTAGGAAATCACAGTTTTGATCATTTAAACGGGTGGAAGACTGAAAATGCTGTTTACCTGGCTAATATTTTAAAAGCCCGGGAGTTTATAAATTCTGATCTGTTCAGGCCTCCTTATGGAAGAATTACACCGGCACAGCTTAAAAACTTACACCAACAGGAGCGTCCTTTCAAAGTAGTTATGTGGAGTATTTTAAGTGGAGATTTTGATGTTAGTATTTCTGCCGAACAATGCAGTAAAAATGTTTTAAAAAATGCTGGGAGTGGTTCTGTAGTTGTATTTCATGATAGTGAAAAGGCAGAGAAAAGATTAAGATATGCTTTACCGGAAGTATTGAAATATTTTACAGAAAAAGGTTATGTTTTTGAAAAATTGAATTTTAATTAAGAGATATTTAGATAAGAAAATATATAAAAAAAATTGGGCCGGGGTAGAAACCCTGGCCCGTTTTTAATCCGTACCCTATGAAAACTGAGTTAAAAATACATTCTTGTTGTTAAATTAACAACAATTTTTTTAACAGTTTT
>JBBSJI010000060.1:0-16693 GCA_038257425.1 Chitinophagales bacterium | reverse complement strand
TTGCAAATGGTTGTGCGGCTGATGCCATACTTGGCCTGTAGTTTCCGGTAGCCACATCCCGTGAGTAAATACTCCTGAATAATCTGGTCTTTTAGTTCCATTTTGGTTGATTTTGTAGTCAACCTATTTCAGGACGAGACATGCTAAAGATGAAGATAATAACGTCCTGCCCCAATATTGCAAAACCCCATGTTGGTGGCAGGCTTTTATTTAAAACAATTGGGTTTCCTTAGTCTCCTGCCATTCAAGTAATGAGGAAAACAAATTTGTAAAAGTAAAAGCTTCACTATTAAATATCATTCTTATGGAAGTTGCTAATGTGTCTCCACTAGTTCCATTTCTGCCTTCGATATCACGAAAATATTTTGCAAACGTATTTAATAGATCATGTCCGTTCGTCAATTGAAGCAAGTCAGGATTATTTTGTCTTAAAGCAATTACTTTTTCAATTAATGTTGCTTTTGAAGTTATTCTTGCATTTGGAGACTTAGCTAATATTCTGCCAATATATTGGTCAAAGTCTATTGTCAAATTAGCAAATGAAATTAAGTCTTGAAACCCCGCTGTAAATGTTAATTCTAAATTTTCTAACGCATTCAACAGTTTTGTATAGCCTACTAATGTTATTGATTGGATTAAATCATCTCGGAATTTTTTATGTTTATCCTTTGACAAATTAGTGTATTCAAAAACCAATGAATTAAGAACTGGTTCATAGTTAAGCATTGTAATTTCTATATCATGGAAGTCAGTGAGGAACATGTTTTCTATACTATATTCCTCGCCGCTAAGTCTAATAAAGTCTGCATCCCTTATTCCAATAATAAGAGGATAAATATTTACTAGGGTCTGAACACATTCTTCTAATTTAACATTACCACCTGGAACATTTTCGACTTTACATTTTTCTAGGTCGAAAAACTTTCTAAAAAGCCGAATATCCGTATCTCCCTCTAACAAAATAAAATTTAAACCATTACTGTTGGGATGAGAGATATCAAGTCTTAATTCATTAAGTTTTTCTTGATAAGAAATATCTGATTTTCTCATTTACCGTTTTTCTTTTCAAGGTTATATACAAGATCCCAGCGATCATTGATAATTGAAGGGGAGTGTGTGGCTATTAAAACTTGAAAGTCTTGAATTTTAATAATTCTTATTAGATCGTCTAAAAATTCTTTTTGCCAAGTTATATGAAGTGAAATTTCAGGTTCGTCGATTAAAACTAATATATCAGCTTTTGTTTTAAAGATTAATTCATACAAAAGAACTACTTCATGCTGTTCCCCAGAGGAAAGTTCATTTAACTCTAAAATTTTCCCTTTTTCTGTCTTGAAGAAAAATCCTTTTTCTCTATCAATCGCAATGGATTTGAATGTAAATCTCCTTTCGTTAAGAATACTTGTGAACAGCTCTAATTTTTCTAAAAGTTCATCGAATACACTTAATTTTTGTTCTAAATCATTTAAGTAGACAAGTAGTGCTTTAGAATCATCAGCACTATATGAAAGTACTTTCTGTTTGCTTTCATATAACCCGTTTCGAGTAAGTTTATCTTGTTTCAAAGTTAATTTTGCAAATCTATCGTCATATTCCTCTTTGGAAACTTTGCTCTTTTCTGAAACCAGTCTATTTGGATAAGTGCTGTCTAAGGATTGTGAAATTATGAATGATTGTTGTGTTTTTTCAAGAATTAAATCTTTTAACTCATTTGCATAAGTTTGGATTGATTCAATCATAATTGTTTGCTCTCTTTCATTACGATAGTGTCTTTCGGGGTTTTGAACTTTTTTGAATAGCCTTTGTTCCCTAATCAAATGAACATTTATTGATTTTAATATCTCATTTGCTCTTGCCGTTTTTATTTTTACAATATTTTTACTTACTTCAATTGGGAGTTGATCTGAGTAAAGGTTTATCACTTCATCGATTCCCATTATTTGATCAGTTCTTGGGTCAATCCATTTGTCTGGCGTAATTCTATTAATAGGAAGAAATCTTTCAAGATTTCTGAGAAAAGGTTCACTTATTTCAAATGAATAATTAAAAGTTTCAATTTCTATTTCATTTTCAAAAAATATAAACTTTAAGTCTTTCCTTTCTTTATTTTCCGATTTTAAGTCGGTTTCAAGTTCTACTAGCTCTAATTGAGGATCTTTAAGGACGGATGTTTTATCTATTATGATTTTCACGTTGCCAGAGAGGCAAAGAGTTATTTTATCAAATACAAGCTTATTGAAAAAAAGGAACTTACGATTAAACAAGTTGAAGATTATATTCAATACTTGGGTTTTGCCAAATCCGTTTGGGCCTGTTATTATTAGAACATTTTCTGAAGTTGGATATTCAATTTTATAGTTGAACATTTCAAAAAGCCCTGTGATTTCAATTGACTTCACTAGTGTCGTAAGTCTTTCTTTGTTCATCTTGTTTATTTTATTGTCATTTAAGTTATTGAACTGCCGCTGTAGCTTGCCACCAACGTTCGAGGCTTGGCGAAGTACGGGAATAGTAGCTGGTCAAGCCCGGAACAAATGTTGATTGAAAAACTTTTGATGAAGATAACAACAAAAAGCTAAATAGATAATGTCCAGCCCCGAACCAAAGCACAACAGAATTACAAATGACGATGATAACCAGGTCAAGCCCGTATTTTGCCAAACCTTTTGTTGTGCGTTCGCCTTTTCCGTGTCCATAATACTACTCAAAATAACAAGGTTCACTCAGCCAATTTGGGTCTTTATATTTGCTTTTAATTACTACCATAATCTTTTCAAATAACTTTTCAATTGGTTTTGTTCTGTTGTCTTTCATCTCAAAAGAGTATCGCCAACATTTTTCATCTGCAAGTTTAACGATGCCAATATTTTCTGTCCAATAGTGAAGCATTATACTTCCATTTGCATCCACTGACTTTAAAACAAATATTCGTAACTCTTTCGTTTTTTTTGCGACATCCATTCCAAAAACTTTTCTTATTAGTTGTTGACTTTTAATAACGAGAGTGTCAATTACAGTCAGTTTGAAAGTGTCAGTTTTAAAAATGTAAAAGTCATCTTTTACGCTGCTGCCTTTGTCAATCCATATTTTCCGAATTAGAAACGATGAATTAATTCTGTCAGGAAAGAAATAATATGTCAAACTATCATTCAAATGCCTGCTTTTATAACCCGAATTATTGCTTCTTAAAAATACGAAACGCACAGTGTCACTACTTTGATAAACTTTAATACCTGCAGCAGTCGAGGTGTTGTATTTACAAATCTTTTTAAAATATAGGCAAGTGTCAAACCGCCAATAGTTAATGGAAATATTTATAAAGTCGTCCTGATAACGAAAATCAGCTTTAGTTTTTAGGTCAGTTAAATAGCTTGTTTGAGAAATTGCGGTCATGGTAAAAGAAGTCAGAAAGTAAAATAAAATGAAAAGTCTTTTCATAACGGAAATGTCAATAAGGTGACGCACAACGGCCCAAAGCGTTTGCGAAGTCATGGATGAATAGCGATAGCGGATCATCTGATGACGGGAGCAACAAAAAGCCATTATTGCGCAAACGCCATGTAGTGCGAAGGCTGCGATTGATGGTTCTTTTTGAGGCTTGGGCCGTACTGCAAAAGAGTGGGTTTGGGAGCTTTGAAAAAGCGTAAAAACCACGTCTGCGAAGTCTTTTGGACGAAGCAGCTTTTGCAGTACATTAGTATTTACGCTATAATGCGCTACTAAAAATAGGTAACAATTTTATTAAATCATTCTTTTATAACTGTTTATTTAAAAATGCGCTACTTACCGGGTATAGCGGAAATACAACTCCCCTACAGCAATAATTTCTTCTTACATAAACAAAACCAAACCCAATACCTTTGCAAAAAAGCAACATCATTGGAACTTACCAACCGAAAGGCGCATTACGAATATTTTTTTGAAGCAACTTTTATTGCAGGTATGGTACTCAGCGGTACCGAGATAAAATCATTGCGGGCAGGCAAGGCCAGCTTTAACGACAGTTATTGCATTTTTCACCAGGGAGAACTGTTTGTAAAAAGCCTGCACATTTCTGAATATGCCTTTGGTACACACAGTAACCACGAGCCCATGCAGGAAAGAAAACTGCTGCTCAATAAAAGGGAATTACGTAAGCTGGAAAATAAGATAAAAGAAAAAGGCTACTCCATTATTCCATTAAGATTATTCCTTGCCGAATCCGGTTATTTTAAAATGGAGATAGGTGTGGGCAAGGGCAAAAAGAATTATGATAAAAGAGATAGTATTAAGGAGCGTGAAACGGATAGGGATATTAAGAGGAAGTATGGGGTTTAAACAAAGTAAATGATTTCACTAATTTTTACGAATTACACGAATTGATAAATATGGACACAATTTGTGTAATTCGTTTTAATTCGTGTAATAAAAGATTTATCTGTCACTAACATTCTGAAAGACTAAGTGGAACATTCACCGCCAATCCTCCATCAGCAGTTTCCTTGTATTTGCTGTTCATATCCAAAGCTGTATCCCACATGGTTTTTATAACTCCGTCCAGGCTTACCTTGGCATAATCGGGTGTGCTTTGCATTGCCAGCTGGCTTGCCGTAATTGCTTTTATAGCACCCATTGTATTTCTTTCAATGCAGGGTATTTGTACAAGTCCGCCGATGGGGTCACATGTCATGCCCAGGTGATGCTCCATAGCTATTTCTGCAGCCATTAAAGCCTGGCGCTGTGTACCGCCCATACATTCGGTTAATGCAGCAGCAGCCATGGCACTGCTAACGCCGATCTCGGCCTGGCAGCCCCCCATGGCCGCAGAAATAGTAGCGCCTTTTTTAAAGATGCTGCCCACTTCGGATGCAGTGAGTAAGAACTGTACGATCTTATCATCTGAACCCTCCCGATAGCTATCGGGACCAAAAGCAATGTAATATTGTAATACTGCCGGTATTACACCTGCGGCACCATTGGTGGGCGCTGTTACTACCCTGCCAAAACTTGCATTCTCTTCATTTACCGCAAGGGCAAAACAGCTAACCCAATCCAGTATATAAGTAAAATTATTACCGCCTTCTTTTACAAGTTGAAGCCAGCTATCGTAATCTGAATAAGATCTGCCGGCGATTAATTTTTTATTCAGGCCTGCTGCCCTGCGTTTTACCTGTAGTCCGCCCGGCAATATACCTTCGGCATGGCAGCCGCGATAAATACATTCCTTCATTACCCGCCAGATATTTAAAATACCGGCACGGGTTTCTGCTTCCGGCCGCCAGGCTGATTCATTCTCCAGCACAACATCACTGATATTCATCCCCGTCTTCATGCACCAGTGCAACAGTTCATTGGAAGTATTGACAGGAAAAGGCAGCACCACGTTTGATGTTCCCATTTCAGCCTCCCCCTCTTTACTTACAAAGCCACCACCTACTGAATAGAATGTTTCCGCAAGTTCATCTCCATTATTAAGTGTAACTAAAAAACTTAAAGCATTGGGATGATAGGGCAAAGATTCGCTCATTAAAAATTCAATATCCTCGGCGGCATCAAAATCAATTTCATGTTTGCCTGCCAGCAATATTTTTTTCATTTGCCTTATGTCGGCTATCTTGGCATCAATATGATTTACATCGAAAGTAACGGGGTCATCGCCGCTGAGGCCAAGCTGTAAGGCAATATCGGTTCCATGCCCTACACCTGTTTTAGCCAATGAGCCATATAACAATACACGTATCTCCTTAACCTCGTTAAGTAAATTCTTTTCAATTAAACCATTGGTAAACCTTTGAGCAGCACGCCATGGCCCCAGTGTATGGCTGCTTGATGGCCCCACACCAATCTTAAACATATCAAAAACTGAAATGGCTTCGTGGCTCAAAATATAATTTATTGTACGTTTATTAATTCAATGGTAAATATCAGGTTCGATCCCGGGGGTATTGATCCTGTTGGGGTACATCCATACCCCAAAGATGGTGGTATGTATAAAGTTATTGAACCGCCTTTTTGTATCAAAGGCAATCCTCTGCGCCAGCCCAATATCAGGTTAGATAATAAGAAACTTGCATTGCCGGTAAGATCCTGGTCAAAGATCACGTCATTGGTAAGCTTACCTGTGTATTTTACAGTGATAGTAGAACTTTGCATGGGTGCCGGCCCTGTGCCCTGTGCATTGATCACATAAAAGAATCCACCCGAATGCTGCGTTGCTGTAATGGATTTTGAGCTGAGGTAAGATTGTAAAGAAGCAATTTCTGCAGCGGTAGGTACGCCGGTAGTATTATTAACACAATTGTTTCCATTACCATCATCCTTACTACAACTGCTAAGGATTAAAAACAGGGTTGTACAAGCGAGAAGGAAAAAATGTTTTTTGTTCATTGTTGGTTGATATTGATTTTATATTGGTTCAGTAATTCTTTCTGATTGTTTTTGTTTATACTTCAGTTCCTGATAAAGCTGTTCATTCATTTCCCATTTATAATGCATACGGAAATAGGCGAAAAAGATGATACAGATAATTACAGCAACAACAATGGCTACCATGGAACCCGACATATTGTTTGAAACCTTGGTGTACCATTCCGGAAAAAAAAGATACACTGCTGTTATAAATAATAAGATCGGTACACAGAACAAAATAGCCACAGGTAAACCGGAAATCAATTTAACAGCAACACTGTTTTGCCTTTCCCGTTCCTTTTCCCAATAGTTTATAAACTGTTTATCTTTTTCAGAAAGCATGCTGCAAAACTAATGGAAAATGCGGTAGTATAACAGTTTGAATTCTTATTACAATTTTAATCTCAGTCTGAGCCTGCCTTTGTCGGCAGACAGGCTTGTCGAAGACCGATTGGCTATGTAGTCCCGGTTTCGACAATACACTACACAAACTGCAAGTACTTTGTTATGTAGCGAATATCTTGTAGGTTTGTTACAATAATTCTGCTGCATGAAAATAGAACAACTGCTGGTTCAGCATTTTTACATCAACCGGGAAGTCACTTTACAGGGTATGGGCACATTCAGATTGTCTCCTGATTTTGTAATGCCCAAAGACAATGATAAAGATTTTGAAATACCTGAAAATGCAATTTTATTTGAATATAATCCACGGGCCACAGCCGATGATGCCCTTGTAAGTTTTATTGTGAAGCAAAGCCATAAAATGAAATCGCTTGCTGCTGCAGACCTGGATTCGTACCTGGTATTGGGGAAGCAATTCCTGAATATCGGCAAGCCTTTTACAATAGAAGGCATGGGCATACTGGTAAAAAATCAACAGGGAGAACTGGAATTTACCAAGGGTAATTCTTTTCATACGAAGCTGGAGGCATCACCGGTTGCATTAAAGGAAAAAGCAGAAACTGATATATCCTTTGCATCGGAAAGTAAAAAACCGGACGGTAAGAATAAAAAAGGATTATTGATAGCATTGCTTGTGATCGGCCTGGGATTAACAGCTGTAACAGCCTGGTATTTTTTGGTAAAGAAAAATAATAATGAAACTGCGGCTCCTGTATCAATGGCTGAAGAAGATACGATACTGAATGGTAATGCAGCTAAGGATACGGTTGCTGTGCTTCCAACACAACCAATTGTGCCGGATGATGGATATACTTTTAAAATTGTATTTATGGTAACTCCGGATTCGGCTGCTGCTTCTGCACGGATGAATACCTGGATAACACGGGGACATAAAGTGATCATGTATAAAAAGGATTCTGTTAATTATCAGCTAGCCGAACCCTTTACACGTCCTCTTGCTGATACTACCCGGGTGAAGGATTCCCTCAACAGTTATTATTATTCCGGCAAAGGTTTTATAGAAATTAAATAAAGCCTGAAAAAATACTATACAAATGCAGCCTGTACAAAAAAAAATAAGCTATGTTTTTTTGCTATTGGCTTTACTTGATGTTATTGGTATTGCTGCCGGTATTGAAATGCTGCATTTTATATCCAAGCCCCTGCTTATGCCGGCTTTAATGCTCTTGTTGATTTATACAAGATCAGTTACTGCAGGTAAAAACCTATTATTTATCGGCTTATTTTTTTCCTGGCTGGGAGATGTTTTGTTGATGCTCGAGCACAAACATTCATTGTTCTTTATTTTTGGCTTAGCCAGTTTTTTAACCACCCATATTTTTTATATCATTTATTTCCTGAAGATCAGGTCTGCAAATCCTTCCCTGCTAAAAAAAAAACCTATATACATTGCACTGGTTCTTGCATACGGTACCAGCCTTGTATGGCAACTCTATCCCTATTTGGGTGAGTTGAAATTACCGGTAATTATTTATGCAGTTGTAATATGCAGCATGCTACTCTGCAGTCTCCACATCTTTTTAAAAGTTAATAAAAAAGCCGCCCTTTACTATTGGCTGGGGGCCACAGCATTTGTGGTTTCTGATACGTTACTGGCGGTTAATAAATTCTATCAGCCCTTTGCTTACGCCGGGATATTAATCATGCTCACCTACTGTGCAGCACAATACCTTATTACCAGGGGCTATATACAACAGGACCAATCATGACCAAAGAAGAATTATTACGTGAGCTTGCAGGCAATACCTGGGTAATGATAAAACCCTCTACCATTGAAGGTATCGGCGTATTTGCTTTGCAGGATATCCCCAAAGGCTGCCGGGAAATGTTCAGCAAAACAAATGAACATGAGCAATGGATAACCGTTTCAAGAAAAGAAGTAGATAATTTACCTGCACATACAAAAGCATTGATAGAGAATTATTGCCTGTATGATGAGGAGAATTATTTTGTACCCGACTATGGCTTTAAAAAAATGGACCTGGTAAATTTTTTAAACCATGCCAATGAGCCTAATCTTATCTCCATAAATGATGGTGAATTCTTTGAAGCGATCCGGGATATCAAAAAAGGAGAAGAACTGTTTATTGATTATGGACAGATCGTAGATGGGGAATAGGTTCCTGCTTCATTCTTTTCAGCATAAAATAATTTATTACAATAGCGCTGAGCATAGGAAGAAATATAATGCAGTAATAAGTAAAATACCCAATCGTTACTTCGGGCAATGGCAATACCTGCACCAGCAGTTGATCTCCAATAACTGTTTTAGAAAAGATAACGCTCCGGGTTATATTCCAGCCCAAATGAATAGCAATTGGATAATACAGGGAGAATGTTTTTGAATAGGCATAAGCATAGATCAATCCCATGATGCCGGTTGTAATGAAAGTAATGGCCATTTGGGGAATATTTCCAATTACTTCATGTGAGTACCAATGATAAATGCCAAAAGCTATTGATGAAATGATAATGGCTTTTGCATGTCCAAGTTTTTTGATGAGGATATAGAGTAACACCCCCCTGAATATCAGTTCTTCAAACAATACAGATTTAACATTCCACCAGATGCCGGTTAAAATAAGATTGATTGTTAGTTTTGGATTAAGTTCCCACTCCTGCCTGGCAAAAACCATCCGCATAAAAAAATCTGAAGAACAGCATATGGCTGTTACAATAAAAAACAGGACAAAGCCAAGTAATCTTTTTCTGAAAGGATAAAAACCCAGTACACCCAGGTTTCCTTTTTCAAAAAGCCAGATGATGAGCCAGGAGATGAGCAACTGAACAATTATACCTGCCATAGGTTATGGTTAAATATGTAGATGCAAAACAAATATATTCTTTACTCCAATTCTTTAAAAATATATTGTTCATCATATTCTATTTCAAATGTTTTCAAAAAATGCCTGTACTCCTCTAAAAAGGTTTCTTTTTTATGATGTATCTCCTGGTTCTGAATGTAACGGATAACATCGGGCACATGGCTTTTAGAATATGAAAATGCACCGTATCCCTGTTGCCAGGCAAATGGAGAAGCACAAAATTTTTTCTCTTTTATCCATTTACTACTTTCTGTTTTTACATTTTGAACAAGCGATGATATGGATTGTGTTGGTCGCATGCCAATTAAAATATGCGTATGATTGGGCATGCTGTATATCTGAAGCATCTTGTGATCGTTTTGCTGAATAATGCCAGTGATGTATTTGTGTAATTCATCGTTCCATGCTTTTGAAATTAATGCGGCCCGGAACTTAACCGCAAATACAAATTGAATATGCAGTTGTGTGTAAGTGTTTGACATTGGTAACGGTATTAGATAATTAAATATACAAAAATGTTGTTTTGTTCCAGCGGAACATTTTATTGGTATAAGGAGTATTGCGAATGATGCAGCGTTCCGTAGGAACACATTGTGCTTGTTTAGATTTTGATATTTGCACAAAACGTTCCTATGGAACGAAATTCCCTTATATATTGAAGTTCTACCCATAAGATGTTCTTACGGAACAAGATTAGTTCTCTGTATATTAAACAATCAATAAAACATGCTTTTGTTCCTGCGGAACATTTTATTGGTAGAAGGAGTATTGCGAATGATGCAGCGTTCCGTAGGAACGGATTGTGCTAGTTTAGATTCTGATGTAATCATAAACGTTTCTATGAAAGGAAATCCGCTTATATATTGAAGTTCTATCCATAAGATGTTCCTACGGAACAAGATATGTTCTCTGTATATTAAACAATCAATAAAACATGCTTTTGTTCCAGCGTAACATTTTATAGGTAGAATGGTGTATAGAGAAGGATACTGCGTTACGTAGGAACCCATTGTGCTTGTTTAGATTCTGATGTTATCATAAAACGTTCCTACGGAACGAAATCCCTTTATATTTTGAAGTTCTACCCACAGGATGTTCCTACGGAACAAGATTAGTTCTCTGCATATTAAACAATCAATAAAACAAGCTTTTGTTCCAGCGGAACATTTTATAGGTAGAAATGTGTATTGCGAAAGATACAGCGTACCGTAGGTACGCATTGTGCTGGGTTTCAAGTTCTGGTTTGCACAAAACGTTCCAAAGGAACCAAAGAACCCTGATCAATTTATTTTGCTACCCATAAACAGGTCCTGACGAAATAAATGGTTGAAATGCGGGCCAGAAGGAATTCGTAAAATTTTAATTTTAATCATTTAGGGATTTAGCGGTACGACGCTAAGTTTATGCACACGTATGATCTTTAGCCAATGCAAAAAACGGATAATGGCATAAGTGGGGTCAAGTTCGTACCAGCGGAAACCAAAATTGGTTGCTGAAGGATTTTTATGATGATTATTATGGTAGCCCTCTCCCATCATCAGCAAATCAACCTTAAATAGATTGGTAGAAGTATTTTTAACCACAAAATTCTTTGACCCATATTTATGTGCAAACCAATTGATGATTAATCCCTGAATTGGAACCATTATAAAATGAATGGGTAATAAAATAAACCACCATGCCGATGGTGCATAAGTTACATAGAAGATAATATATGCTGCAATCCAGCCAAGCCTGGAAATCCAGGAATTGGCAATCTTATCCAGTAGTGGCCAGTCGGGTACATTTTTTAAAAAGCGGGGTTCTACTTCCAATGTTTTTAGATAAATACCCGAAGACACATCACGGGTACGCCACATCATTTTAAAGATACTGCTGTCGAACATTGGTGAATGTGGATCTTTATCGGTGTCAGTATAGGCATGATGCATACGATGCATGATGGCATATGCCCGTGGACTTACATAAGATGAACCCTGGGTTATATAAGCCATAATATAAAAGAACCGCTCCCAAAATTTATTCATACTGAATGCAGCATGTGCTGCGTAGCGGTGCTGAAGAAAAGTTTGCATAAAAAGAGAAAGATACCAATGGCACACAAAAAAAACTATTATTATTAACATCATTATTTATTTATATAATACTGTACAAATGTTAAGCCTGTTTTCTCATTTAAAGGTTAATTGTGAATTTGAGAAATCATTAAACGATTTTATTTTTTATTTTTTTTCAGAATGCAACGATATTTATTTTTTTGCGTCTTAGTGATTTTTTCAAAATAAAAAAAATACCTCCTGCATTGCTGCAGGAGGTATTTTTTATTTTGAAGACGTACACCGTACATCCAACATCGTAAATTTTAATATCCTCCCATTCCGCCCATATCAGGTGCACCATGGCTATGTGCTTCTTCTTTCTTCGGCTTGTCTGCTATCACACACTCGGTGGTTAACATCATACCTGCAATAGAAGCAGCATTTTCCAACGCTACACGGCTAACTTTAGTCGGGTCAATAACACCGGCTTTGAAAAGGTTTTCATACTTTTCGGTATGTGCATTAAAGCCATAATCACCCTTGCCTTCTTTAATTTTATTTACAACCACGCTTCCTTCAAAACCTGCGTTTTCAACAATAGTACGTAAAGGCTCTTCAACCGCACGACGAATGATGGCAATACCGGTTGTTTCATCCTCATTACTACCTTTCATTTTCTCTAGTACATCACTTGCACGTACATAAGCAACACCTCCACCTGGTACAATACCTTCTTCAACCGCAGCTCTTGTTGCATGTAATGCATCATCAACACGGTCTTTCTTTTCTTTCATTTCAATTTCGGTAGCAGCACCAATGTATAATACCGCAACACCACCGGCTAATTTAGCTAAACGCTCCTGTAATTTTTCTTTATCGTAATCAGAGGTTGTGGTTTCAACCTGGGCTTTAATTTGATTTACTCTGGCAACAATATCTTTCTTTGCACCTTTGCCACCAACAATTGTTGTATTGTCTTTATCAATTGTAACACTTTCAGCAGAACCAAGGTATTCAAGATCAGCATTCTCTAATTTGTAACCCTGCTCTTCGCTAACCACAATACCTGAAGTTAATACAGCAATATCCTGTAACATTTCTTTTCTCCTGTCGCCAAAGCCTGGTGCTTTTACTGCGGCAACTTTAATAGTGCCACGTAATTTATTTACAACCAATGTAGCTAATGCTTCACCATCCAGGTCTTCTGCAATGATCACTAAAGGACGGCCGCTTTGTGCAACTTTCTCCAGTATGTGCAGAATATCTTTCATGGTAGATATCTTCTTATCATAAATTAAGATATAAGGATTGCTTAATTCGGCCTGCATCTTTTCGCTGTTGGTAACAAAATAAGGAGAAATATAACCACGGTCGAATTGCATACCTTCTACTACATCAACTGTGGTATCAGTACCCTTTGCTTCTTCAACAGTAATAACCCCTTCTTTACCAACCTTAGCCATTGCCTGGGCAATTAAAGCGCCAATTGCTTTATCATTATTAGCAGAAATAGAAGCTACCTGCTCGATCTTTTTACTGTCGCTTCCTATTTTTTCTGATTGCTTTTTCAGGTTTTCAACAATTGCAGTAACTGCTTTGTCAATACCACGTTTTAAATCCATTGGGTTTGCACCGGCAGCAACGTTCTTTAAGCCTTCGTTAATGATTGCCTGTGCTAAAACAGTTGCTGTAGTTGTACCATCACCTGCAATATCTGCAGTTTTAGATGCAACTTCTTTAACCATTTGTGCGCCCATATTTTCAATAGGATCTTCCAGTTCAATTTCTTTGGCAACAGTAACACCATCTTTGGTAACTGTTGGAGCACCAAACTTGCGTTCGATAACTACGTTACGGCCTTTAGGGCCAAGAGTAACTTTTACAGCGTCGGATAAAGTATCAACGCCTTTTTTCATTTTATTTCTTGCTTCTATATCGAAGAATATCATTTTGGACATAATAGATCAATTTTAAATTTTAGATTTACGATTTTAGATTTTGGTGACCGGCATTAAATCATTATTCAACATCGTTGTGTCACTCACTTGTACTACATACCTGAATTCGACTTTTATCAAAAGTTGGTATTAACCCACCTTCATTAAAATATCAATAGAACGCATCATCAACAGATCTTCGCCTTCCAGTGTAATTTCTGTACCTGCATATTTGCCATACAATACAATATCCCCAACTTTTTGCTTTACGGGAATGATATTTCCGGTTTGCTCGGCATATTTTCCGGGACCAACCGCTACAATGGTTCCTTTTTGAGGTTTCTCTTTAGCAGTATCCGGGATAATAATACCACCGGCTGTCTTTGTTTCAGCGGCAGCAGGCTTTACGAGTACTCTGTCATCGTATAACTCGTAATTAGCAACTTTTTTTGCCATAATCTATGTTTTGATTTTGTTTAAAAATTAAATATCCCGTTTTTTAACGGGTGGCAAAGGTACAGCCATTATTGTACCAATTAGCATTAATACACGAGATGGCAGTAATTATATTAAAATATTGCCGCTATTGATTGATTTCGGGAAAATTCGACAGGATTTTTTGTCAGTATTGTTGCTTAGCAACAAATTAAATTGCCACGGAGGCACAGAAGTACCGACTCTAAACGTTCTAAACCCTTCTCCGCAAACCCAAAACTTCTCCTTACATTTGCAGCTTCAAGTAAAAAAGTTCTTTACGCCATGATCAGCAGAAGAAATATCCGGGTAAAAGTGATGCAGACCTTATACAGCATCGACAGCATGAATGGTGACGCAAAACCGGGTGAAGCAGTTAATATTCTTACTAAAAAAATTGAGCAGAGCCGGCAGATATTTACTTACCTGGTTTATTTTATAACCGAAGTGGCCCGATATTCTGAGATCGATGCCCGCCAGAAAGCCTCCAAGCACCTGCCAACAACCGCCGACCTTAATATCAATACAAAGATCGCAGGCAATGAATTAATGTGGAAGATCGTGGAAGATGCCAGTTTTAAAGCTGCAGTGGCCGATATCAAACCACAACATATCATTGACACGGAATTGTTGAAAAAGATTTACATGCAACTGGTAAGTTCCCCCGAGTACCTTGAATATATTGAAGAGCAGAGCCGCAATAATAAAGCAGAGAAGGAAATGCTGGAATTCATTTTCACCAACCTTATGCTGCCTGATGAAGATTTTATCAATCATATGGAAGAGCAATTCATTCATTGGGATGATGATGCGGAAATGATGAACCAACTGGTATTGAATTTTCTGCATAAACCTGCCCATACCAATTTTACCGAAATACTCAGCAAAGAAAAATGGGAGTTTGCCAAAAGCCTTTTGCAGACTGTTTTAGAAAAAAAAGAAGTATGCATGGAGCTGATAAAACCCAAGCTTAACAATTGGGACGCCGACCGTATTGCTGCGCTGGACCTCATCATCCTGCAGATGGGTGTTTGCGAATTCCTGTTTTTTGAGACCATACCTACCAAGGTTACCATCAATGAATATATCGATCTTGCAAAAGGATACAGTACCGTGCAGAGTGGGCAGTTTGTAAATGGTTTGCTGGATAATATTCATAAAGAATTATCGGCCGAAAATAAAATCAGTAAGAAGACTTTTAAAAACAGTACCATATAAATAACTTTGCAAAAACATTACAAGTGAAGAATTATTTTTTATTATTATTGACAACCGTTGTTTTGATATCCTGCGATAACCGCAGGAAAGAAAAGATCGTTGATGATGCCGTTGTAGAAACTGCAACTGCATTAAAAGACAGTACAACTGTTCAGATCATTGATTCAGCTTATAATTTCGGTAAGGTAACCGATGGAGAGAAAGTGGAATACAGTTACCGGTTTAAAAATACTGGTAATAAGCCGCTGGTAATTGTAGATGCCAGTGCAAGCTGTGGCTGCACCGTTCCGCAAAAACCCGAAAAGCCAATAATGCCGGGAGAAACAGGTTACATTAAAGTAGCTTTCGACAGTAAGGGCAGGGTTGGAAATGCACATAAATCAATTACCGTAGTATCCAATGCAAAACCGGAGTTTCCCCCGTTGATCTTAACGGGAGATGTGGAAGCCAAAAAATAGAATCATTAACTTTTTAAACCAATAAATAAACAACATGCAATTATTAAGTATTTTTTTGATGATGGACCCACAGGGAAAAGGTGGAAGTTCGAGCACTTTAATTATGATGGGATTAATGATCCTTGTATTCTGGTTATTCATGATAAGGCCACAGGCAAAAAAAGCAAAAAAGCAGAAAGAGTTTATCAACAACCTGCAGAAGGGCGATAAAATTGTAACCATTGCCGGTATACACGGTACTGTAAATAAAGTAAATGACGATGCTACCCTGATGCTGGAAACCAGCCCGGGCAGCTATATTAAGATTGAGCGCAGCGCCATCAGCATGGAGTGGACGGCTAATATCAATAAGCCGGTTGCAGAGGTGAAAAAATAAATCGCAGATTACATTGATTGATAGTCTGATTTCGCAGATTAATACAACTTATTCCGGAATTGAAGTTTAACTTCGGTTCCGGATTTTTTTATTTTAAAGATTAAAATAAACGACGCTGCGGCTCTATCCACAATGAGTTGTCAGCCTGAGCTTGTCGAAGGCGGTATGCGAATTCTGAAACCCGGATTCGACAAGCTCAGCCTGACAGCTTTTCTAACTTAATGTAAGAATAATTATGATGAGAATAGGATTAACAGGCGGCATCGGCAGCGGTAAAACCACCGTAGCCAAAGTATTTGAAGTACTGGGCATACCTGTGTATTATGCTGATGATGCTGCAAAAAGGCTCATGAATACTGACCCTACTTTACCGCAAAAAATCAAACAGCATTTTGGTGATGATATATACTCGGGAACGGAGTTGAACCGGAAATTATTGGCTGATATTGTTTTTGCTGATCCTGAAAAGTTGCAATTGCTCAATAGCCTTGTTCACCCGGTTACTTTAAAAGATGCTGAAGTCTGGATGAAACAACAGACTTCTCCATATTGT
>JBBSJI010000059.1:0-16891 GCA_038257425.1 Chitinophagales bacterium | reverse complement strand
GTAAGGTGCCATAAATATTCCCCATCTTTACGCCGTAGCCTGTTATCGGCTTCATAATCTTTTCCGGTACTCATAGATTCTTCCCATATTATTTTATTTGTTTCCCAATCGTCAGGATGAATCACCTGATGCCAGCCATCGCCTTTTAATTCTTCGAAGCTTAATCCGGTAAAATCCAGCAATGTTTGGTTAAAATAATTCTTATTGCCTGCTGCATCGGCGGTCCACACTTTTTGCGGCATACTGTTGGCCATAAATCTAAAATGCGCTTCGCTTTGTTGTATATTTTTTTCGTATAATTTTTGAATGGTAATATCTCTAAACGTCCATGACCAGGCGTAGTAGCTGCCATCTGCCGCCATTACCCCATACCCATGCCGCTCCACTATTTTACCATCTGTAAATTCCAAGAGGTCAACACTGGTTTCGGTTGGATGCTCATACAAATATTTTACTTTTTCAATAAATTGTTCGGGGTGTACCAGTTGTTTCATGGCAAAAGCCAGGGCTGCTTCATCATCTTTTGCCTGTACAATTTCGGGTGGCATATTCCATATCTCAATAAACTTATGGTTATAGCTAAGAATCTTCTTTTTGGCATCTACCAGTAAAATACCATCTATGCTGGCTTCATTATGTGCTTCCAGTAAGGCTTTGCGGTAATTAATTTCTATCTCTGACTGCTTTCTCTCAGAAATGTCGGTATGCACACCCACCCATTCCCGTACTAACCCATCTGCATTTAATAATGGAATTGCCCTGGTTGAAAAGTGTCCCCAGTTTCCGTTTTTTAATTTTACACGGTGTTCAAAAACAAAATTTGAACGTTTTCTAACGGATTCTTTCCAGGCCTCAATAGTGGGTTGTGCATCATCAGGATGAATGGCATTAAGCCATCCATATCCCTGGTATTCTTCATAGCTTTGGCCGGTGAGTGAACTCCAGCCTGGCTGTTTTCCTTCCATTTCGCCTTTTGCATTATTGGTCCATACAATGCCTTCCAATGCGGCAACAGCCGCCCCAAACTGTTCTTCGCTTTCTTCAATTTTCTTTTGTGCATTTTTCCTTTCGGTAATATCTTCAATAGAAAGCAGGATTAATTTTTCTTCCTTTTTTTCCCTGGTTATTTCAAGGGCAGTTAATAAAATTATCCGTTCGCCAATAGATAAAAAGTTATGGGTTACTTCAAAATCTGTGATCTGTTTTTTTTGTGGCAAAATTTCTTCCAGCAAAGTCCTCAGTTCGGGTATATTCCATTGACGGTTTCCAAGGTCGTAGATTAAGACACCTTCCGTTTCCTCTTCATTTACTTTAAATGTTTTATAAAAAGCCTTGTTGGCCGTTTTTACCCGCAGGTTTTTATCAAGCACCAGCAAAGGCTGGTAAAGGGTGGCCACTATAGATTCGGAATAATTTCTTGCATCGGTTATCTGCTCGTTCAGGCTGATTAATTCATGGTTTAAAACTGTAAGTTCTTCGTTGGTGCTTTGTAATTCTTCTTTGCTGGTTTCCAGTTCCTCGTTCAGGCTCTGCAATTCTTCGCTGCCACTAAGCAGTTCCTCATTGGCACTTTGCAGTTCTTCGTTGCTTGCTTCCTGGTCTTCGGTAATGCTCCGCATATCTTCACGGGCCTGTGCCAGTTCATGTTCTAACAACTGTATTTGAATATCTTTTTCGTCTTTTTTTGTTTTAGCCGAAACTTTTTTCTTACTGCTTATTGCCGATGCGTCTGTGTCCGTTAAATTATTGTCGTGAAAGAGTACCAGGTAATAAGGCTCCAGTGTATTGGGCAGCGGAACGGCTTCGATGGAAATATTGCGGATGCTGCCATTTATGTTTAATGGGATATTATCTTTTACAACTGGTACATTATCCGTTTTTGCTTTGTGCAAAATATTACGCAGCTCAAAACCCAAACCGCTTTTTGACATCATTAATAAATTATGGCTGGGTTTGCCGGAGGCCTGTTCTAAATAGTTAGCAGTATTGCCTCTAAAATGCACTATATCCATGTTTTCGTTTACTACCACACCGGCCGGGGTGTATTTAGTAAGCAAAATATCATCGGCCGTTTTTTGAAAGTCGGTGCTGACGGTTTCGCTTTTAATGTTTTCCGACAGGCTGTTCAAAATTTTTTCGCTTCGCTGGCTTGCTACCTGCATAAATCTGCCGGGTACATTTTTGCGGGTATATAATTTATCTGCTTTTTCTACAGCAGCAAAAAGATCGGGTACACCGCCGGTGGTTTCCGATCTGCCCAGCAACAAAAATCCCTTGGGGTTTAGCGCATAATGAAAAGTAGTTAAAGCCTTTTTTTGCAGGTAAGGCTCCATATAAATAAGCACATTGCGGCAGGTTATCACATCCATCTTGCCAAAAGGCGGGTCTTTTAAAAAATTGTGGTGTGCAAATACACACATATCCCTGATGCTTTTATTTACCTGGTACCCGCCGTTGTTTTTTGTAAAATGCTCCTTCAGGCGCTCCGGTGATACGGCATCTAATTCGGTTTTTTCATACAGGCCTGTACGGGCTTTTATAATGGCAGGTTCGCTGAGGTCGGTGCCAAAAATTTGTATTCTTTCATGGTTGTCGTCTAAAAATTCTTTTAAGCATATAGCAAGAGAAAAAACTTCCTGGCCGGTACTGCAGCCTGCCACCCATATCCGTGTTATTTCGCCTGGTATTTTATTTTTTAAAATTGCAGGGAAAACATTGTTGCATAAATCTTCAAATACTTTTTTATCTCTAAAAAAGGAAGTTACCGGTATCAGCATATCCTGGTACAACAGATCCTGCTCCGGGTTATTTCCTCTTAAAAATTTAAGATAGTCACCTGTCTCTTCGTTTTTATTTACCAGCATCCTGCGCAATATCCTGCGGCGTACGGTTGTTTGTTTGTAATAGGTAAAATCTACTCCCTTGCGAATGCGCAGCAGCGAAAGTATCTGTTTAAAAACATCTTCATCCGTCCTGGGAATGCTTTGCAGTTCCTCGTCACTCAATATTATTTTACTGGTTACTTCCAATAATTTTTTGGGTATGTCGCCTGGCGGAAGAATAAAGTCAACCACACCTGATTGTGCAGCACTATGGGGCATACCTTCATATTCAGCCGATGCTTCGTCCTGCGCAAACGTAATACCGCCGTGTTCTTTAATGGCTTTCAATCCCATGGTGCCATCACTTGCTGTGCCGGATAATACCACGCCGATAGCATGCTCCTGGTGTACTTCGGCCAGCGAAGTAAAGAAAAGGTCAATGGGCAGATTTCGTCCGGTTGTACTTTTGGCAGGGCGGGGTGCAAGCTGTAAAACACCATCTGTGGCCACCATCATTTTATTGCTGGGAATTACGTAAATATGATCGGGATGTACTTTTATATCATCAGTAATTTCCAATACGGGTATTTTGGTAACTTTTTGTAGTATTTCGGGTAGCAGACTTTCATGGTTAGGATCTAAATGCTGCACCAGCACATAGGCCATGCCCGAGTCTTCGGGAATGGCTTTCAATAATTTTTTAAATGCATCGAGCCCGCCTGCTGAAGCGCCAATGCCCACCACGGGAAACAGGTTGGCCGAAAGTACTTTAGGCTTTGATGTTGGGTCACTGCTGCTTTCTTTTATTGCAGCCGCAGTTTTTTTACCAGAAGAAGATGCTTTCATTTTTAGTTTTAATTATAATTTTTACCTGTACCTGCCCACAGAGCGGTTGCTGTATTTTCATTAATATTTTTATTACTCATCATGATTTTGCAGTTCAAATAATATCTCTTTCAGCTTATCAATATGCACTTTTAACTCAGTTTGTTTTTCAACATTGCCTGAAGATAAAGATGAATATCCTCTTTTTTTATTTTCGGATGCCATTTTTTGTAACAGGTGTTTACGTTCTTCCATCATGCGTAATGCCGTCCATAAAGTAGCACCTGCAGCTTCGCTCTGTTTTAAAACCAGGTCTCTTTCTGTGTAAGCATGCCCTATATGGCAGCGGTACCGTTTGATGATGTCATTTTTTGCTTCCCAAAGGCCACCGCCGCAATCGGGGCAGGCAAACAGGCTTTGTACCACATCCAGTTTTTTTACGTCATCAATACCCACAGCAGTTTGTTCAGCAATCTTTGATTCTGCAAGTACATCTTTAGGTACCGGCTTTTTTCTTCCTTTTTTATGTTTAACTATTTCCGCAATCAACGGGCCTATCTCTTGTAACGAAGCTACATGATCGGCATCCATATTGTTTATTACCGATAGCGGCATATCGGGATACTCTGCTTCATTTGGATCCTGCACAATGCAGGTGCCGCCACTTCTTTTAATGGCCCACATGCCCGAGGTTCCATCATCCAGCAGGCCGCTTAAAATAATGCCTGTGGCATGCGAACTGTAGGCTGCAGCAGCAGAGCGAAACAGCACATCAATGGATGGCCTGAAACGGTTTTCTTCGGGGCCTGCGCCTAAAAGAAATTTATTATCTTTTACCAGCAAGTGCTGGTTAGGCCGGGCAATATAAATGTTATCTGTTTTTATGACAGCGCCATTTAATACAAGGCTGCAAGGCATGGCTGTAACCTGTTTGAGCCGGTGTACAACAAAATCGCCAATTCCTTTGCGTGATAAATGCAGTACAATACAATAGGCCACATCCAGCCCTTTTTGCAGGCCCTGTACCATCTCCGCAAGTGCATTTAATCCTCCGGCTGATGCGCCTATTACCACTATGAATTTAGGATGCCTGATCACATTGTTTGATTTACATATTTTTTTGACTTTCCTCCTGGTTATTTACCGGGTGGATTCCAATTTCCTCTATCGGGCTTCTTCTTTTATCCTTTAATTTTTTAAAATGAGAAGGGGAGAGACCGGTAACTTTTTTAAACTGGTTTGATAAATGGGCCACACTGCTGTAATTCATCTTCCAGGCAATTTCGGTAATGTTCAGTTCACCGTAAATGATCAGTTCCTTAATCCTTTCTATTTTATGAGAAATGATGAATTGTTCGATGGTGGTACCCTGTACTTCGGAGAACAGGTTAGCCAGGTAAGTATAATCATGGTTTAATTTTGCACTCAGGTAATGCGAAAAATTTATTTTGATCATTTCATCGGTATAATGAACCATTTCAATAATTACCGTCTTTATCTTTTCTATCAACACCGAGCGCTTATCATCCATTAATTCAAAACCGGAGTCGTGTAATGCGGTTTTTAATTGTTCCCGCTGTTCAGCAGAAAGTTTTTCCATCACCTCAACTTCACCAAGTTCAACAACGATAAAGTGCAGCCCAAGTTTTATCAATTCTTCTTTAACCGCCAGTTTGCAGCGGTTGCTAACCATATATTTGATATGTAATTTCAAGTAGGAAGTTTAAGTTGCTTTGTGCTTTATGTTTTTTATGAGGCTAATGCCTGCAAAAAAGAAACTGAACCAGGCACGCCTGAAAAAATAATTGCTTTTATCTTTCTTTCGCCCGTTCCACCATTCATAAAACTCACTCCTGCATATACCAAACCTGCAATGCCCAAATAAGACAGTATAATTCCAGTTACCTGTTTTTGCGTAATTGTATTGTATACAAGGTAAACCTAATAAACTATCATACCTACTTATAATACAAAATGTGTGAATGATGTAAGAAATAGCTGTAATTGTGTAATGTTTCAAAGCATCAACCTGTATAATTTTGCATCTCCGACAAACACATGCATTCTCTTTAAAAACTGTTAACAATATCTTCAGGCATCGTGGCATGGATGCTGTCTTTGGGTACTACTAAAATTAAAAAAATGAAAAAGACTTATTTAATTATTACAGCAGCAATGCTGGCAATTGGTTTTACAGCTTGTAACAATGACAATGATGCTGCACAAAAAGATGCGGAAGTGCTGACTATGTATGTTGATTCAGTTGACAACCTTACGCCAATTTATACAGTTGAAAACTGGACGGTAATTGACAACGGTTACCAGGAAAGAGCTATGCAGGCCGAAAAAAATCTTGCAACACTTTCAGCAGATGAAAAAGCAAAGGCCGAAGCAAGTAAAGCAAAATATGCTGCCTTAAAAGCTAAGTACGAATTAAAATTAAAGGAGAATGAAGTTGCAGCACAGGCAACTGTAGTTACTCCCGGTGAGCCTAACTTCAGAACCGCACTGAGGAGCAGGTTATTTGGTGCAGGTAAAGTGGGTGACGATATGAAATTTGCGTATGTTACTGCTGATAATATCAGGGGAGTATACCAGAATTTTGTAGATGTTGTTGCTGATAACAAGAACAATTTCAGCAGGGAAGATTGGGATGAGATCAATGTTTTGTATGAAGCATTGGATACCAGGAAGAATGCTGTTGAAAAGGATCTTGCATCAAACGACAATATAAAAATTGCCGGCTTAAAAATAAGGTATGCATCTATTGCAGCAACGCATAGGGGTGGTACCAAAGTAAAAGAGAATACCGACGCAAAACAATAAGCATGTAGAATTATAATTTTAAAAACGTTTCAGCAATGAAACGTTTTTTTTTGGCATTGATTGTACAATAATTTTTGCTTAAATCCGGGGTGCTCTTATTTTCTATAATACAGAATCATTTATCAACAGCAAAACAGGGGAATACAACTTTTAATGTATACCCCAGCCCCGAACGGGATTCCAGGGTAACGATGCCACCCACTATACCGGCCCTGCTTTTAATATTTATGATACCAAGCCCTTTACTTTCTTCCAGTAAATTACAGCCTTTACCATTATCAGATATAGTCAGTATTATTTGATTAGCCTGCCTGTATAAATGAATAGTTGCCTGGGCGGCGGCGGAGTGTTTTACGATATTGCTCAATTGTTCCTGCACTATCCTGTATACAACGAGTTGCATTTTTTCAGTAAGGTTTCCTTCTTCAATACCTTCCACTTTAAACCCGATTTTTACAGGATGGATCTTTTGCAGATCCTGGATCAGGATCTTTATATTATCAACCAGGCCAAGCAGGTGTATGCCGGGTACCGACAGGGTTTTGGATATTTTCCTGATCTCTTCTATAACATGGGTTATATACCCTGTAGATTTTTCCAGGCATCCATCCCTTTTGTCTGTATCCGTTTTTGCCATTTGAATATACCATTTGATAACCACCAGTAACTGGTTCAGGTTTTCATTCAGGTCTATGCCAATACTTGCACGTTCATTTTCCTGTGCCGTTATCACAGCATTGGTAATCTCTATTTGTTTGGTTAACCTTTCCTGAGCTAATTTATTTTCCAGTAAAACAGTTTCTGTAATATCACGTGTGGCACCAATCATCCTCAAAGCCTGTTTGTCCTTGTTATAAATAATATGTCCCTTCTCATGCACATAGGCATAACTGCCATCGGCTTTAGCAAACCTGTATTTATCTTCCCATAATGTTACAGAACCGGTTGCAATAACTTTTTTTAAGCCTTTCAAAATGCGTTCTTTATCATCGGGGTGTACAAGACTTTCCCAAAAATTCTGGGGTATCAGGGCGTTCTCTACATGGTAACCAAAGATCCTTTTATGCCCACCATCAATCCAGAATATTTCTCCTGCCTGCAGGTTCCATTCCCAAAGGGCATCATTTGTAATTTCTGTAACGAACCGGTATAGTTCTGTCAGGATTTTTAATTGCTGTTCCGGGCTTTCAGAATCCTGGATATGCTTATGATTTTTGCTTTTAAAGGAAACAGATAAAGTATTGTCGCAATGGTAGGTAATCACATTAAACCAGGAGCCTATTTCACCCCAGTATTTTTCAAAATGTACAAGTTCATTTTGTAAAAAGGCATTTTTTTCAAGCTCATACAGTTCTTTTGGAATAATGCCTACAAAAACATTTTTCCAAAGGTTGCTGCCAACAGCATTCTTTGACTTAATTCCTGTTATTTTTTCGGTAGCGGGGTTCCAATACTGGATTATCCATTTATTATCTACTGTAAAAAAACCATTGGTTAGGGTTTCGGTAACAGGTCTTTGGGGGTAGCTGTTGGTATTTTGAAGTTTTCCGGTGATGTTATTTGCTGGCAAGAGATTAACGGTCATCATATCTTTATTTAATTGATAAATACAGCTGTTCGTTTAACAAAGATGGGCACTAAGTGCGGGCATTAGTTACATAAAAAGGGCTAATGGTTGTAACATTCACACTTTAGATAATAGACAGATATAAATGGTATCAACATGCTTTACTTCTTTTTATAAAGTGTGTATCATGTAAATTATTATCAGAATTCTGTAACCCACGGTTTTATTAAGCTACGCACCTTTGTGGTAATACATTATAAAAGATTTATGCAAAAACAAACGACAGATTTAACAGACCAGCATATTCTTTTTTTGATTGCCCGTGAAGACCCTGAAGTTTGGGAACAGCTGTATGATAGATACGCTTCCGTGATGTACGGTATTATCTGTAACCTGGTACCCGACCGGGCGCTTGCAGCCCAAATTTTTGAAGCTGCATTTCTGCAGCTAAAAGAAAAAAATATTTTGGCTAAAGCTACTGGTGCTCTCTGCCCCCGGCTTATGAGATATACTTACAACTTTACTATTCAACAGCTAAACCGGCATAGTATAAATCCATTGCCAGTTCAATCGCCGGCCGACATTACAATCACCCAACTGCTGCACACCCACTGCAATACGCTTCAGGAAGCTGCCACAGTACTCAACATAACAGTAGAAGAGGCAAAGACAAAACTTCATCTTGAATTTTGCAAAAGACCTGAACCAGCCTTTTGGCAGGTTAACACTAAATTAAAAGAAAATACAGGTGCCACACAGTAATACCCTTATTATAATTTTAAAAAAGAACGCTTCCCGAAATTGAAGCGTTCTTTTACTTAATAGTTATCCGGATTACTTTAATTTAGTGATTCTAAAAAACAGGCATAAAAATAAATTGTATGGCAACTACTATCACTGAATTAGAACCTAAAGCGTTATGGCAGAATTTTGCAAACCTAAATGCCATACCAAGGGCATCAAAAAAAGAAACAGCAGTAATTCAGTTCATAATGGATTTTGGTAAAAAATTAAACCTGCAAACTTATAAAGATGAAGTGGGCAATGTGATCATTAAAAAGTCTGCAACTGCGGGGATGGAAAATAATCAGACCGTTTGCCTGCAAAGCCACCTGGATATGGTACACCAGAAAAATGCTGATACCAGTTTTGATTTTGTAACAGAAGGTATTAACATGTTTATAGAAGAGGATTGGGTAAAGGCCAAAGGAACTACGCTGGGTGCTGATAATGGAATTGGCGTGGCTTCTATCATGACCATTCTTGCATCGGATACAATTCCGCATCCTCCAATTGAAGCACTTTTTACCATTGATGAAGAAACGGGCATGACAGGAGCGCTTGGCCTGAAAGCTGGATTATTGGATGCTGATATTTTACTCAATTTAGACACAGAGGATGATGACGAATTAACCATTGGCTGTGCAGGTGGTATTGATGTAAGTGCAGGAGAGAGTTACAAAACTGAAAAAACATCTGACACTGTAAGCGGTGTAAGGCTTACTGTAAAAGGGTTAACGGGCGGCCATTCCGGGATGGATATTTTTAAGGGCAGGGGCAATGCCAATAAATTAATGAACCGTGTTTTATTAAATGCTGCAGAAAAATTTGATCTGCACATCAATGCCATTGATGGTGGGAGTTTAAGAAATGCCATACCAAGGGAATCATTTGCTGATGTAACAATACCTGTTGCTATGAAAGATGCATTTATTTCTTTTGTAAAAGAAGAAGAGCAGGTTTTACAAAACGAATATAAAAGTACCGATGCAAATCTTACTATCAGCATTGATAATATTGATACACCTGACACTGTATTGGATGCAGCATTTCAACATAATTTATTAAGAACGATTGCTGCATGCCCCAATGGTATTTACAGGATGAGCCCCGAAATAAACGGGCTGGTACAAACTTCCAATAACTTAGCCAGGGTGTTGGTTAAAGATGGCACTTACAGTATTCTTTGTTTAACCCGCAGCTCGGTTGACAGTGAAAAAATGGACCTTGCAAAAACCATCTGTTTTAATTTTGAACTGGCGGGTGCTAAAGGTGAATTTGGTGGTTCGTACCCGGGTTGGGCGCCAAAGCCTGAAGCTCCCATTGTAAAACTGATGAGTGAATTGTATAAAGAACAATTTAATGCAGAAGCGCATGTTAACGCGGTGCATGCAGGTTTGGAATGCGGCATTATCGGGAAGAATTATCCAGGTATGCAGATGATCTCTTTCGGGCCAAATATCCGTGGGGCACATTCTCCTGATGAAAAAGTACAAATAAGTTCTGTTCAAAAATACTGGCCTTATTTATTGGAAACCTTAAAGCGGATACCTGAAAAAACTTAGAGTATTTTTTTTGTAAGCAGTAATGATTGCTGATTAATATCATAAAATTTATTTTTTTCAGTCATTGCACCTGTATTATATGGTATGTAGTTTGCAAGCCAGATTATAAACATACAGTAATGAAAAAGCTAATTATAGCCCTGGACGGACAGCATTTTCCTAAAGGCGCATTTGAACTTGTTAAAGAAATCAATACCGAAACCGAAGTACTACTTGCAGGCGTTTTTTTAAGTCCTGTTGATTATTCCAAAGTACTTGCTTATACAGGTATGGATGGTATTTCTATGATGCCTGACTGGCTGATGAAAAATGATGATGATGTAGTTGTAAATAAGAATATCAGTTTATATAAAGAGGCATGCATTGCAGCCGGTATCGAATTCAGGGTGCATAAGGATACTGCTCTTAATGCTATTTCTTCTTTGATAGAAGAAACCCGTTTTGCCGATGCATTATTGATCAGCAGTGATCTTTTTTATGAAAATGTATCCAGGCAACAACCGAATTTTTACCTGGAGGAAGTTTTAAAAAAATCTGAATGCCCGGTTCTACTGGTACCTGAAAATTATACGTGGCCACAACAGGTAATATTAACTTATGATGGCAGCGAATCTTCGGTGTTTGCCATTAAACAGTTTGCTTATGTTTTTCCGGAACTTGCTAAAAAAGAGACCATCCTGTTATCCATATCACAGCAGGAAGATAGTATGCCCGAAGTTGAATTGGCTACAGAATTGATCTCACGGCATTTCAGGGATCTGAAGATTCAATCATTGCACCTGAAGCATAAAAAGGATTTTGCAGAATGGATGCAGGATAAACCAACCAGTTTTATTGTGATGGGCTCCTTTTCACGGTCATTATTTTCAAACCTGTTTAAAAAAAGTTTTGCAACTGATGTGATCAGCAATATTAAAATGCCGCTGTTTATATCTCATAAATAAATTGGCTTTTTGTAATTCAATCACTCGTTTTTTTAACCGGCTGATTAAAATCAAGTATGTTTGATCGAATAGAACCTGATATGACCAAACCCGAAATAAAATTTTTAGATGGACCGCAAAGCCGCTGGAAAGATTTTAAATTCACTGTAAGCGTTTTATTTGAATTCATAAGAGGTTTACGTGCCCTGCATTTTGTGGGCCCCTGCGTTACGATTTTTGGATCGGCCCGGTTTAAAGAAGGGCATAAAGATTATGAACTGGCACGTGAAATTTCGGGCAAGATTGCAAAACTGGGTTTTACTATTATGACCGGTGGTGGCCCGGGTATTATGGAAGCTGCAAACCGTGGTGCAAGAGAGGTAGGTGGCAGAAGCGTAGGCTGTAATATTGAACTGCCGCATGAACAGTATATTAATCCTTATATGGATAAATGGGTTGATATAAAATATTTTTTTGTACGCAAAACCTTACTGCTAAAATATTCTTATGCATTTGTAGTAATGCCCGGTGGTTTTGGTACCCTGGATGAATATTTTGAAGCCATCACTCTAATACAAACTAAAAAGATCAGCGATTTTCCCGTGGTGATCATGGATAAAGAATTTCATAAAAATATTATAGAACACAACGAGGTAATGAAAGAAAGAGGTACTATTTCTCCAACAGATACAAACCTTTTCTTTTTTACAGATGATGCAGATGCTGCAGTAGATTATATCCAGAATAACACGATAAAGAAGTACAATCTTCATCATGAACAGATAAGGAAGCCATTTAAATGGTTATTTGAAAAAAACTTTAAGTAGTAAATTAGATAATACTTTTATGGGAAGTTTCAGGAAATGTTCATCTGTTCAATGATCTCCTCCATAAGTATACCGCTATGGCTTTCTTCATAAACACATTCCGTGTTTTTAATTAAGAGTACCTGGGGCGATTCGTGGGTTACAGAAAAATCGGATGCGATTTTATCGGATAATTGCCTGTATCGGATCAGGTCAAGATAATGGAAATCTGCAGAGGCTGGTTCTTCACTTCTTTCAAGCCGGCTTTTGGCCATGCTGCTGATGCTGCAGCGTGTGCTGTGTTTAAAAATAACCTGGGGCCGGGTCTTCGATAATTCCAGTATGCCGTTAAGCTGTTCTGTACTGCTCAGTTCTTTCCAATTCATGCTTACTTACTACGGATTAATGTATGATCTTTTCGTTCATCGGGCATCCAGATTTACGGCTGGGGCTGCAACTGCTTATAGCTGCGGTAACAGTAATTAATACCATTAAAATAAAAAATAATTTTTTCATCATTTTGCTTTGGGGTTAAAAACTTATTATTGCAAAGTTAATTTACTACACCTTAACGGAGAAATACTATTTATTATTATCTTTTTTACTAATTTAATTCTGAAAAAACCGCAAATCAATACTTTAAAACACGCTTTTTAACCTGAAAAATAAAAATCCAACATGCTTAGCCTAACCCGTTCTATTGCTTTTATTGATCTTGAAACTACAGGCGTAAGCCTGTCAAATGACCGTATTGTAGAAATCGCCATCATTAAAATAGCTCCTGACGGAAGCAGGATGGTAAAAAGAAAACTCTTAAATCCCGGCATCCCCATTCCAAAAGAATCAAGCGATATACATGGAATAACGGATGAAATGGTTAAAGATGCGCCAAGTTTTAAACAGTCGGGAAACGAAATAAAGATGTTCATCGAAAATTGTGACCTGGGTGGATACAACAGTAACCGTTTTGATATTCCTATATTAATGGAAGAGTTTTTACGTGCTGGGATGGATGTTGATCTGAGTAACCGTAAAATGATAGATGTGCAGCATATTTTTTATACCATGGAACCCCGTACACTTACTGCTGCCTATAAATTCTTTTGCGAAAAAGAACTGGTGGCAGCGCATAGCGCAGAGGCAGATGTGGATGCAACCATTGAAGTATTTATGGCTCAATTAAAAAAATACAGCAACCTGGGTAATACGGTAGACTCGGTTTTAAATGTAATTGGTGAAGATAAAGTGGTTGACTATGCCCGCCGTTTTTGCTTTAATGATAAGGGAGAAGAGATATTTAATTTTGGTAAACATAAAGGTAGATTGGTAAAAGATGTATTGAAAGCCGAACCCCAGTATTATGACTGGATGATGAGGGGAGATTTTCCTTTGCACACCAAGCAAAAACTAACAGAAATTTTGAACCGTACTCTGTTAAAAAGTAACTAAATATATATTGTAGAAAATATGTTGATAGTACAATTCTATAATTAATGTAGATTTGAGTTTGTTATTCAAGCATGTATATTGGAAAAGATAGTCATAATACCAACCTTTAACGAGAAAGAGAATATCGAAAAGATCATCGATGCGGTGATCAACCTGCAACTTAATTATCATGTGCTTATTATAGATGATAACTCCCCGGATGGTACAGCCCACATTATTAAATCATTGCTCCCCAAATATCCCGGTCAATTATTTCTTGAAGAACGTAAAGGAAAATTAGGGCTGGGCACTGCCTATATCCACGGTTTTAAATGGGCTATTGAAAGGGGTTACAATTTTATATTTGAAATGGATGCAGATTTTTCTCACAATCCCAATGACCTGGAAAGATTATACATGGCCTGCAAGAACGGGGCTGCTGTTGCAGTAGGCTCACGTTATGTAAAAGGTGGTGCGGTGGCCAACTGGCCAGCCGACCGTATCCTGCTTTCAAAAGGAGCATCCTTATATACCCGTATCATTACCTGGATGCCTGTAAACGATCCAACCGCAGGTTTTGTATGTTATAAAAAAGAAGTGCTTGAAGCCATCAATCTTGATGGGATAGAATTTGTTGGCTATGCCTTCCAGATAGAAATGAAATTTGCTGCCTGGAAACTTGGTTTTAAAATTATTGAAGTGCCAATCACTTTTATTGACCGTGAATTTGGCGCCAGTAAAATGAATAAAGGCATCATTAAAGAAGGCGTATTAGGTGTACTTAAATTACGCTGGCATAGCCTGTTCAAAAATTACCGAAAAAAAGTTACCAATACCGATCTTAACAGCAGCGTAAGTTTTCACCAACCCGATGTGTTGCTGGAAGGCAAATAATTTTTCTGCTTTACACTTTTTTGTTTTTAAAATTTATTGAAGTATTTTATGTAATACTTTTTAAAACTGCATCTGTATAATCAAACTATACGATTATGCAGAAAATATTTTTATTAATTGCCGCATGTGCTTTTGCAATGCTTGCGTTCAGATCTCCTGATTCATTTATCGTTACCGGAAAAATTACCGACATAGATGGCAACCCTGTTTCTTTTGCTTCTATAAAAATTAAAGGAACCAATACTGGTGTTTCGGCAGATGCCAATGGTACTTTTTCATTAAGAGTGAACAGTGAAAATGATGTGCTTATTATAACTGCTGCAGCTTTTAAAGAAACGAAAATAAAGATTGGAATACTAAAACACCTCAACATTGTTCTGGAAAAAAGTGGTGAAGAATTAAAGGAAGTGGTTGTTACAGCAGCCTTTGGTATTAGGCGTAGCACAAAAAGTACCTCTTCCAATGTGCAGAATCTGAGCGGCGACCAGCTGAACTATCTTTATCAAACCAATGTAAATAACGCATTGGCCGGCAAGGTTGCCGGAGTGCAGGTAAGAACTCAAACAATGGCCAAGCCGGGTGCAGAAACTACTGTGAGGTTACGTGGAGAAAATGGTTTTGGTACTCCATCCAATACGAATGATTTTGAAAGAGAAGGTTATGATTACATTCTTGAAAATGCATTTTTAAAAGTAAAGGATAATCCACTGTCAACTTTTTCTATTGATGTTGATGCTGCATCTTACAGCAACATGCGCAGGTTTTTAACACAGGGCCAGCTGCCACCTGCCGGTGCAGTACGTATTGAAGAAATGGTAAATTATTTTAAGTATGATTATCCACAGCCAAAAAACAATGATCCTTTTTCAGTAAATACAGAGATCAGTGACTGCCCCTGGAACCCTGCCCACCGGTTGGCTTTGGTAGGGCTACAGGGTAAAATCATCGAAACGGAAAATCTGCCATCAAGCAATATTGTTTTTTTGATCGATGTGTCAGGCTCAATGTCTTCCGAAAATAAACTCCCATTATTGAAGCAATCTCTAAAGTTATTGGTCGATCAGTTAAGAGAGAATGATAAAGTAAGCCTGGTGGTTTATGCAGGCAGTGCGGGCCTGGTTTTGCCTGCAACAAATGGATTGCAAAAGCAAACCATTAAAGAAGCAATTGATAAGCTGGAATCGGGAGGGTCGACAGCAGGCGGAGCAGGCATAGAACTGGCTTATAAAACTGCTATCGGTAATTTTATTAAGGGTGGTAATAACAGGGTGATACTTTGTACAGATGGAGATTTTAATGTTGGCCAGAGCAGCGACGCAGCTTTGGAAAACCTGATCGAGAAAAAAAGAGAAACAGGTGTGTTTTTAACTGTACTGGGTTTTGGAATGGGAAATTACCAGGATGCCAAAATGCAGAAGCTTGCCGATAAAGGAAATGGTAACCATGCCTACATTGACCAGTTGAGTGAGGCAAAAAAAGTTTTAGTAAGCGAATTTGGCGGAACCTTGTTTACCATCGCCAAAGACGTAAAGCTGCAGATAGAATTTAACCCCGCTGTGGTACAGGGTTACAGGCTGATTGGTTATGAAAACCGGATGCTTGCAAAAGAAGATTTTAACAACGATAAAAAAGATGCCGGCGATCTGGGCAGCGGTCATACAGTAACTGCCTTGTACGAAATAATACCGGTTGGCTTGCAGTCGGATTTTTTAAAACAGGTTGATACCTTAAAATACCAAATACCAGAAAAATTCTCAGAAACTGCATTTGGCAGCGAGCTCATGACCCTTAAAATGAGGTATAAACAACCGGGTGACAGTACCAGTAATTTAATGACGGTTGCAGTTTTGAATGAACAAAAGCAAATGCAGCATACTTCAACCAACTTCCGTTTTGCGGCAGCAGTAGCAGAGTTTGGAATGATGCTTCGGAACTCTTCATTTAAACAACAGGCAAGTTATAAAGATGTGATCAGCATGGCAGAAAATGCGCTGGGAGCCGATAAGGAAGGCTACCGCAAAGAGTTTTTAAGGCTCGTTAAAAATGCAAACAGTATTGCCAAAAAAGAAGAGCGTAAAAGAAAGAACCAGGAATTTATTGATGAAGAAGAAACTGAAACAGTTTCAGCCGGTAAATAAACTTTTAAACCTGTAAATATGCAAAACTTACAACTCTCCATTCCTGAACCCTGCCACGAAAACTGGCAACAGATGACAGCCACAGAACAGGGCCGCTTTTGCAATGCCTGTGCAAAAGAAGTTATTGACTTCAGCAGCATGACAGATATACAGGTGCTGAATTATTTTTCAACCTTAACACATGAAAAAGTTTGCGGCAGGGCATTACCAGAGCAATTGAACAGGACCATCAGCAGGCCTGATACCCCAAAGAAAAAATTATTTTGGTACTGGAATTATATTATGATGTTCTTTATGTTTTTTGGAAAAGGAAATGC
>JBBSJI010000058.1:0-17041 GCA_038257425.1 Chitinophagales bacterium | reverse complement strand
GGCTCTACCCTGCTGGGCATTAAAATAAAATCGGCGCCGGCATACATCTGGTGAGACAGCTTTTCATTGTACCCAATCTTTGAATTATAGTAACCGGCAAAATTTCCATTTAAATAAGTTAATTGATCTTCTACCTTTTTATCGCCGCTTCCTAAAATTAAAAAAATCATTTTATTACCCAGCTGGCTTATTGAATCTGTTATTGCCTGTGGTAAAAGATCTGCTGCCTTTTCTCCAACCAGCCTTCCTATATAAATAAATAAGGGCAGGCCTGCATCCAGGTTAAAATCCTTGCAAAGCTTTTTCTTATTCAGCTTTTTACCTTGTGCTGCATCTTTAACCGAAAAATTATCAAGTATATAAGTATCTGTCTTGGGGTTCCATACCACAGTATCAATGCCATTTAATATGCCGGTACATTTTGTTTTTTCCATTATGAAAAGCTGCTCAAGACCGTTGGCATTTATGGTAAGCTCTTCCATATAACTCGGACTTACCGTGGTGATCCTGTCCGCACATTTTACAGCGCAGGCCAAAGGATTAATGGTATCGCTCCAATCCAGTAAACCCCAATGCCCGGTATCCCATGCGGGAATGTAATTGCTTTTATCCCAGTTCATCCAGCCCTGGTACTGTGCGTTGTGAATAGTTAACACGGTTGGTACATTGGCAAGATGACGGTAATCTAAACAATACCGCATCATAAATGGGATGAGCCCGGTATGATGATCATGTACATGAACTATATCAGGTCTGTGTTCCCAATGCGAAAGCCAATCAACAACAGCTATCTGGAAAGCAGTGAAGCGTTCTGCATCATCATCATAGCTGTACACATTTTCACGATCCAGTAATCCATAGATATCTACACAATACAAATCAAAATCAAGCTTATTTGTTTTTTCCTTTATGATGGTATAATCAAAACGGCTGTTTCCCATACCGATATTTCCTTTGTGTTCTACCGTCCATTCATTATCGTACAAAAATTTAGTACGATGCATGGGCACAACCACTTTGGCAATATGACCAAGCTGCTGCTGATATTTGGGTAAGCTACCTACAACATCTGCCAGGCCGCCAACCTTTGCATAAGGATAGCATTCTGCACTAACATGTAAAATTTCCATTCATTGGTTTTATTGCTGTTCAATTTACCAATCATTTTGCTGCCAACCAATTTGCAATGAAAATTTTTCGCAATGATTATTTTATTCTATTTTCAACCACTAAAATTAACAATATGCCGAACGAACAAAATGATCTCCATACTCCGGTAGCAAATCAAACTTTAAAAGAAACCAATTACGGTGCATTAAGCACATTGGTAACTGTGTTCTTCTTCTGGGGTTTTATTGCAGCAGGTAACAGTATATTCATTCCTTTCTGTAAACATTACTTTCATTTAGACCAGTTTCAGAGTCAGCTTATTGATTTTGCTTTTTATACTGCTTATTTTATTGGAGCCCTTGCATTATTTGCATATGGAGCTTTTGGAGGCAAAGACCTGGTGGGCAAATGGGGTTACAAAAAAAGTATTGTGTACGGTTTACTTTTTTCAGCACTTGGTGCTGCGGCAATGATCATCGCTGTAAATGCAAATACTTTTGCAGGTATGCTGGTAGGTTTTTTTATAGTTGCATTGGGATTCTCTTTACAACAAACTGCGGCACAACCTTTTGCTATTTCATTAGGTGATCCTGCTACCGGAGCCAGTCGTGTAACGCTTGGAGGTGCTATCAATTCCTTCGGCACTACTATTGGACCCATCTTTGTCGCACTGGCATTGTTTGGCACTACGGCTGCTATTACTGATGAAAAGATCGCGGCTTTAAGCTTGAGCAAAGTGATTATTTTGTATACCTGTGTGGGCGCATTGTTCATTGGCGCTGCAGCCCTTTTCTATTTTTCTAAAAAGGTTCCGGCGGGTATTATGGAAGAGAAGACAGAAAAAGCGAACAAGGCGTTATATATGTTATTGATCATGGCTGGATTGCTGTTTATGATGTTCGTTCCTGTTTTTAATACCTACAAAACGGATATGACCAACGCCACTGATGTAGAGAAGCATGCCATGGAGGCTTACCGGATGCGGTGGCTATTGGGTGCGCTTGCTGTTGTACTGCTGGGATTACTTGTAGCCAACATCAGTTCAAAAAAGAAAGCTAATGGCTGGGGTGCTATGCAATATCCTCAACTCGTACTTGGCATGCTTGCGATCTTTGTATATGTGGGTGTTGAAGTTACCATTGGAAGTAACCTGGGTGAATTGCTGAGACATGAAGCGTTTGGAGGAGTGCAGGCATCTGAAGCTACTCCATATATTGCCATGTATTGGGGAAGTTTAATGATTGGCCGATGGGCTTATGCAGTAGGTGCATTTAAAATGAAAGATAGTACAAAGGTCATTTTGCAGATCATTGTACCCTTGATCGCATTTGGGGTAATAATAGGCGTTAATACCTTGTTCAACTATCCTATGCAGGCATTATATTATTATATTATTTGCGTAGCAGTTCAGATCGTTGGCTTTTATATTAGTAAGAACAAACCGGCAAGAACCTTATTAATATTTAGTCTGCTGGGAGTTATTGCCATGGTGATAGGTACGCAAACTACCGGCACAGTAGCCATCTATGCGTTCCTGAGCGGTGGATTATTCTGTTCTATTATGTGGCCTTGTATCTTTAGTTTATCAATAGCCGGGTTGGGAAAATATACTACACAAGGTTCTGCTTTCCTGATCATGATGATCCTCGGTGGCGGTATCATACCTCCATTACAGGGTAAGATCGCAGACTACCTCCAATCAAATTCAACTATTGCCGGAAGCGGTATTCATACTTCTTATTGGATCGCAGTGATCTGTTTTGTTTACCTGGCCATTTTTGCATTTGTTGTGAAAGGAATTTTGAAAAGACAGGGTATTGATTATGATGCACAGGTTGAAAGCAGCGGACATTAATTTATAAATTTATTTTAACAGATTCTATGAAGGATACATTTGCCGTAGGCATTGATATAGGCGGAACCACAACGAAATTTGGTATAGTAAACAGTCAGGGAGAGATACTGGAACAGGAACGTATTCCAAGTAACGAGCATGAAGTTGTAGAAGATTTTATTGAAGACCTGTATGCCAAATTAATGCCCATGATTGAAAGAGCAGGTGGTACCAAAAAATTTGTTGGTATAGGTATCGGTGCTCCCAATGGTAATATTTACACAGGCACAATTGAATATGCCCCTAACCTGAAATGGAAAGGCATTATTCCCATTGCGGACCTTATAGAAAAAAAATTCGGAATCAAAACCAAACTTACCAATGATGCCAATGCAGCCGCCATGGGAGAAATGATGTATGGAGCCTGCAGGAATATGAAACACTTCATCACTATTACATTAGGAACCGGGGTTGGCAGTGGTATTGTAATAGACGGTAAAATAGTTGTTGGTCATGATGGGTTTGCCGGGGAGTTGGGACACACTATAATAAGGCCCAGCGGCCGGTTGCATAAAAGTACAGGAATGCAAGGCAGCCTTGAATCTTATGCATCAGCTACAGGCGTAAGGGAAACTGCAATTGAACTACTTACGCAATATCCCGAAGAGCCCAGCTTACTGCGTAACTACAGCATCAAAGAGCTAACCAGTGAATCGGTTTATGAATGTGCCATGCAGGGAGATAATATTGCCAATAATATTTTTGAATTTACAGGGCAGATACTTGGAGAATCTTTGGCCAACTTCGTAATGTTCTCCTCTCCCGCCGCTATTGTACTTTTTGGCGGCCTTACTAAGGCTGGAAACCTGTTGCTGAACCCAACCAGGAAACATATGGAGACAAACCTGTTGCCCATTTTTAAAAATAAAGTGAAACTGATCTTTAGCGAGCTGAAAGAATCAGATGCCGCTATACTGGGTGCAAGCGCATTGGTATGGGAGATAGAAAACTGATCAAATAAAAAAGCCCTCAAACGAGGGCCTCTTCATGATTGTTTACATAGAATTACTTGACTTTTAAAACGGGCCTTAATTTATAGTCACCTGTTCCTTCTTTTTGTACAGACAATGCTGCATCAAAATCAATGATAATAGTTTCTAAAGTTGCGTTGAGTGATTTATTCACCTTAATTTTTAAGCCGGATTCTGATCCGCTTGGTATAGTTAAAGGATAAACAACACCGGCATCCATTATTGTATTGTTAGGTCCTAATACAAAACGTATTTCTTTTACCACCTGGGTTGGAAAAACACCGGTTCCCAATAAGGTATCTACGCCATTTTGATAAGCCAGTAAATTATAGATCCCCGGATAGGTAGTTAATGTAACCCAGCCGCTTGATAAAGTATCATCTGCAAACTTTACCCTTACTTCCCGTATATCAACATTTACCTGGTCGTATGCCGTAGGGGCATCAGTTAAACGTACATTCAGCCTTGACATGGAACCGGACGTATTATCATCCTTGCTGCATGCAATAAAGATGGTAGAAGCAGAAATCAATAATGCAGATAAAATCAAAAAATTCTTTTTCATAGTATAGTTGTTATTTAACTACCTCTAATGAAAAACCGTGCCAAGAATAAAATAATGTGTAGAAAATTTTGTTTGCCAGTAATTATTACAAAGAATCATCACTTGTTATGAATCATAAATACGGCGGGCACAGAACGTTGTACTCCATTGCTGCTGGGTTTAATGGTTTCTTTTCCATTGATAAGCATACAACTGCTGCCGCCGCCATCTAAGTTCAGGGCTTCAATACAGCCCAGCTCAACTAGAAGTTTTGCTTCCTGTTCAAGGCTGGCGCCTTCGGCAAGGCCGGGGTATCTACCTTGTATGACCATAATGATGAGGTAACCATCGTTTGTATAACCCATACAGGTTCGTGGGTGTTTATCGTTGATGGCTTTACCGGTGAATTTCAATTCTGCTTCGTTGGTAATTTGAATTCTTCCACCCTGAACTAATACCGGTCCGCCTCCTACAGCCGCCCTCATCTTCCATTTTTTAAATACAGGCCTAAGTTTTTTAACATGGAGGTAACTGTAATAATTATTTTTTATATATTGGATATCAAGATGATTTATTGAATCTTTTATTACTCTTTGTGCAGATTGTGCTACATATGGATACTTTAAAGAAGAATCAGTATAAAGCCATGCCACATCAGCATTTCTTTTTTTATCAATTCCAATTGCACTGCCGAACGGATGTCTGTATTGAAATGTATCTTTTCCCCTCATAGGAATGGTATGAATATTATATCCAACTAACTCCTTGTCTTTAATCACCACATTAAGATTCCGGTTTGTTTCAAAACTGAAAAAAGTGGTATTAACAACAACAACCGGTTTGTCATTCTTTTCATAAAATTGCAAAGGAGTTAATCTTCTTCCTAAAGTTGTATCAGTTGTAAAATCAAGCTTCTTATCCTTAAGCTTTGCTTTTACATAGTAAGCAATAAATGGTTTTCCATCTAAACTATCGGTTGTTTTAAAAACCTGTACTGTTGAAGGTAAGGGTGCATAATCTGCATCAACATTTATCCATTTTACCTGGGCAAAAGAATTAATGGGTATATAAAAACAAACAGCCAGTAAGATACCTGCTGCAACAAACTTTTTTTTAAATGAAAATAGAGATGCTTCCTGCCTCAGCATGATGGAGACTTTATTTTTTAACTGCCTTACTATTCTGCATAATCCATAAATTTTTAAGAACGGTAAACGACAAACCACAAACTAAAAACCTTTCTCTTCCATCCATTTGTTTTTACCATAGCCGGGTATTACATGTTTTTCGCTGTGATAAGATGATCTTACCAGCGGTCCGCTCTCAACATAATCCAGGGCCAGGTTATAGCCGATCTCTCTAAATTCTGCAAACTCATCGGGATGAACAAAACGGGCTACAGGTAAATGTTTTTTTGTTGGTTGCAGGTATTGGCCAATAGTTACCACATCAACATGACTGGCTTTTAAGTCTTTTAATGTTTGAATCACTTCTTCTCTCTCTTCGCCCAGACCCAACATGATACCGCTTTTAGTACGCATACCACCTGCTTTTAAGATCTTGAGCGTTTCCATACTCTGCCAGTATTTGGCTTGTATACGTACCTGCCTAGTTAAGCGTTCTGTCGTTTCAATATTATGGCTCACTACTTCAGGGGCTGCATCAATAATGCGTTGTATATTTTCTTTATTAGCTTTAAAATCAGGTATCAGTGTCTCTAAAGTAGTTGTGGGATTTAATGCTTTGATCGCTTTAATGGTATTGTACCAGATAATGCTGCCGCCGTCTTTCAGTTCATCACGATCTACCGAAGTAATTACAGCATGCTTAACCTTCATCAGGTTTATTGCTTCGGCCACCCGTTGCGGTTCATCCCAATCAACCTCTAAAGGCCTGCCGGTGGCAACATTGCAAAAACCACAACTCCTTGTACAGATATTGCCTAATATCATAAAAGTGGCAGTGCCTTCGCCCCAACATTCGCCCATATTAGGACAGTTGCCGCTTTCACAAATGGTATGCAGCTTATGCGTATCCACCAGGTTACGTACATGACGGTATTCTTCGCCAATAGGTAATTTAACCCTTAGCCAATTGGGTTTCTTAACTTTCTGTTCTATTATTCCGTCAATTACGGGCAACTCAATCATGAAGGAGTTTCTAAAGATTAATGTATGCTTTACTTATTTCCTTTTTCCAAACAATACGGCAACATAAGCCGAAAAGAACATTTGTTTTTCTTTATTATTAAACATTTGAGGAATCTTTTTTGAGTAGAACTCAGCAGTTACCCCAACTTCAATAGCCGTAAGCAGGTCGTTATAACGACCATAATCAAAACGTACACCTGGTTTAACATAGAGGCCCGGTGTCACTTTCAAATGGTTCCAGCCCTTGCCGAAGTTAGGCCCGCCATAATATGGCCCGCTCTTAAATAGTAAACTATCTTCTGAATCAAAACGGATAAACGTTCTTTGGCCATTTTTATCTACCTCAACTTCGTAAGCCCGTAATAATCCTAAAGCTAAACCACCACCCACATTAGCAGTAATACTTACCCCATTCTTATTACTTTTATTGCCCAGTAAAATTTGTTTTTGTACACCCAGTTTAACTGGATAAAAGAAGTTGACCTTACCATAAATGATGGGTGAAGAAGGAGCATTGGGATTACTCTGCTTCTCCTCTTTCTGGTGCTTACGCTCTGTTATTTCAAACTGGTATAACATAGCACTCTTTACAGATTTTGAATATCCTTTTTCAAAAGAAACTCCATATCCATCTGTTGTTAACTTAAGACCAAAAGCAAAATGCTTTTTATAAGCAATAACGCCTTCCTCCTCGGCTCTTATCTGTGCATTGATCTTTGAGCGCTTTTCTTCCTTACGGCTTTTCCTGGTGTTAGTTGTTTCCTGTGCAATGGCGTTAAAGGATAGGGCTACGGTTGTTAATACAATTAATAGTTGCTTCATGTAATCTTTTTACTGGCGTAAATTTATGCAAAAATACTATCTGCTGTTTAAAGATGATACATTTGCACTAAGAACTGCTGCATTTTAAACCATAAAATTATTAATAAATAAAATTTTAACAAATGACTGCTTCAATTGTTTATAAAGGCCATTTACGATGCGAATGTACCCATAACCAAAGTGGCACTGTGATTGAAACCGATGCACCAACTGATAACAGGGGTAAAGGCGAACGCTTCAGCCCCACAGATACGCTTTGTGTGGCACTGGCAACCTGCGTGGTTACAACGATGGCTTTAAAAGCCAATGATATGGGTATTGACCTCTCTGGAACTTCCATTGCTGTTACCAAGCATATGTTAAGTGAACCACGAAGGATAGGTAAGGTTGAAGTGATACTTAGTTTTCCGGAAACATTACAGGTGGAAGAAAAAGACAGGATCATTTTACAAAGGACCGGTGATAACTGCCCGGTAGCAAAGAGCCTGCATCCAGATCTGGAGGTGAATATTGATTATAACTGGTAACCCCCTCCGCCCCCTGAAGGGGGAACTTTGGACTCCAAAAATTTGACGCTATTTTCATGTTTCGCTTCCATCTCTTACATAATCTTCTCCATTTCCTCCCCCTTAGGGGTTCTCTGAACGTGAACGAACGAAGTTCAAGAGGGGGCCGTTTCTCTTATCAACTTATTTCCTACACTACAATCCAGGCATCGCTTTTTATTGCAGTATTCATTCTTTAACTGAATGAGTGCCTGTGAATCAAAGGCAGTTTTATTACCGATCTTTAAAGCCATAAACCCATTGCTGATGCTGTTCTTTTCAGGCCTTGTATGCTCCAGCCATTGCAATGCTTTATCTTTTAATTTGCTTTCGTTGTGGTAATGACCATAAGCAAATAAAACAGGTACAATGGTATTGATGAGGATATTATCAATCATTTGATCTCCCAGCTTCTTTTTTTTAAAAGCAGCGGCCTCATCAAAAACATAATGGTAATGCCAGTAATCATTAGCTGTAACGTTCAGCAATTCTTTAATATACTTTACATCTGTAGCTTCTTTGATCTTTGAAAAAAGGTGCAGGCTTTGATGTACAAGCATGGCCAGTTGTGCAAGCCTTACTGTAGGGAAGTTGGATGGCCGCATGCGTAAAAAAAGCATGGAGGCTTCAACTTTTTGTAGTTTATATTTCTTTTTTAAGAATTGATATTCTCTTTGCAACAGTTTTGGATAATCATCTTTAAAAGTTTCTTCAAGTAAACCTGCCTGTCCAAATAACAGGGCTTCGGTTTGATGTACCTGGCCTTTATGTTTGGCCAATATATTTACGGAAATTGATTGAGCCATTTTTTCAAAAGCAACACTGTTAAGCTTAATACCAAAATTCTTTGCCAGCAGCCACCAGAAAGTTTCTTCCCAATGGTTATTGGTTCTTTGAAAAAAATCCATGACAACCCCGGTTTTATTTTCCAACCTTTCTACCAAAACCCTTTCCTTCCAGTTTTGCCAGGTAAGTTCATCCACCTGGTGAATATTTTGCTGGCAGGGAATAAAAGCAATAGTACTCATTAATTCATCATATCGGTTCAGGAGTAATTTGGATACTTTATTCTGGAGGGTTAAAGTTGAAAATGGCAAAGACATATCTATATCATTTTTCCAAACGACATGCAGGATTACATTTTTGTAGTTTTTATCGGCACTGTGCTTATGTTTATTCCAGTCGGAGGAGTTGATATGTAATTCAATACTGCCAGCCCAGGTTGTATTGTTTATTTTTATTTTGGCATCAATAAAATCAGGCCCCTGGTTGGTATTGTGTGAGCCGGGGTGCAAGACCTGTAAGGTTTCTCCTTCCTCGGTAAGTAAGGCATTAACATTAAAGTATTTAAATTGCCAGATGTATTGCAGCAGACGTTCGGTCATAGGGTGATGACATTTACTGCAAACAAAATACATAGATAAATTGAAAATTACAAGTTTTGTAAAACCTGCACCACCCTGCTAACCGGCAAGCCCATTACATTGTAAAAATCTCCATTGATAGATCTGATACCTACTACACCGATCCATTCCTGTATGGCATAGGCTCCGGCTTTGTCATATGGTTTGTAGTTATCTACATAAAATTCTATCTGCTGCTGGTTTAGTTCATGAAAGTTTACTTCAGTGGTTTCGGCAAATGCAATTTCCTTATCCGCATGTAAAATCACCACGCCGGTAATAACCAGATGCTGTTTACCTGAAAGTGATGATAATATGCTTACCGCATCCGCTCTGTCTTTGGGCTTACCGATAATGCTATCTTCCAATACAACAATAGTATCAGCAGCAAGGATTGGCATTGTGTTGGTATTTGTTTCTTTTATTGCTAATGCTTTATTACTGGCTATATGTATGGCTGTTTCTTGAAATGACAGTCCTGCAGGATATGATTCATCGGTTTCTTTAACAATGATTTCAAATGGAACTTCTGCCCATTCAAGTAATTGTTTGCGGCGGGGAGATTGAGAAGCTAAGATGATCGTTTGCATAAACCTATTTTTAATAAACCTATAAGGTTTTTGGAGAGTTTTAAACATGTAAGATATCTATTGAAACCTTATAGGTTGTTAGCCTATGAATAAATTTTAAAAAAAATCATTGATAAAAGTCCTGCCATCATTACAAATTTAATTGCAGTACTTACCTGGTGGTAATCTTTGGGAACCTGGGCTTTGTAAAGCTGCCTCAAAATCCAAACCAGCGGTATAATGATCAGTAAGATACAATACACCGCACTCCAGTACCAGCCGAACTGTAAAACATAAAACTGAACTATTCCTATCATGCCTATTAACACCACAAGCCATACAGCTACAAAAACCTTAGTAGCCGGGATGCCCCAGACAATGGGCATAGTTCTGCATCCATATCTTTTATCGCCGTCTATATCTTCCAGGTCTTTTACTACTTCACGGATAAGGGATATTACAAATGCAAAACCTGTATATAAAAAAGAAATGCGGATGAAGCGGTTATTATATATTTCCAGGAAAGCATTATCGCATTGTGGGCAATGAAAAGTATTATAGTAGCATAAAAAACATACCATTACCACCCATGCTGTTAAAGCAGAAATTAAAATATTGCCCCACAATAATTTCTTTTTCAGGCTTACAGAGTAACCAAACAATAAAAAGGCACAGAGAATATTAGAAAAGCCCAGCCAGAATGTGGAAGAGTTAAAATCAATAAAAAAACTGATAAGGATAGCAATAAACGAAAAGGCGATGTGCATTACAATTGCCCATCTTCTTTTAATGACCTTATCTATTACTGTACGCTCTGGCTTATTAACCTGATCAATGTTAAGATCAAAATAATCGTTGATGATATATCCTGCTGCTGCAATTAAAACTGATGCAAGGATGAGCAGTGGAAAATGCTGGTTCTTAAAATATGTGTAAATGCCTTTTTCATAAAGCGGCTGCACCAGCGAAAAATAAAACAACACCTGTGTTACAGCAATCATAACCAGGTTGGGCCAGCGAACAAGTCTTAAAAAGGCAGTAATTAATTTCATGTAGGCTTATGTGAAGCGAAAATAAGCATTGAAAGTCAAATTGCAGACCTACTTTGAAGCAATGGTTGTATCCAGATCCCAATGCCCGTTAAGCTTCAATACTTTTTCAATAACGTCTCTTGCACATCCTTCGCCACCTTTTATTGGAGATATATAATGAGATATCTGTTTTATTTCTGCAACTGCATCTGCAGGGCAGCAGGGCAAACCGGTTAACTGCATGGGAACATAATCGGGTATATCGTCTCCCATGAATAATATTTCGTCCCAATTTAAATGATGTTCCTGTACGTATGCGGTAAGCTTTTCTTTTTTGTTATCAATTTTCAAAAAGCAATCTGTTACACCAAGCTTTAGCAGTCTTTCCTGCACTGCATCTGATGTACCGCCTGAAATGATAACCACCCTGTATCCCTTTTTTATGGCCAGTTGCAATGCATAACCATCTTTAATATTCATTTTGCGGGCCATTTGCCCGTCATTAAGTATCAACAAAGTGCCGTCGGTAAGTACTCCGTCAACATCAAAAACAAATGTTTTTATGTGTTTGAATTTTTCGAGAACGTTCATTGAATTTGGTTTAGAGGTTTAGGGGTTTAGGAAGTTTAGGAGTTGAGGTGTTGAGATGTTTAGAAAGTTTAGATTTTAGGTGCATTTACAATTGCTTCTCCAAACTAAACGCCTAAACTTTCTAAACCTTCTAAACTACTTCTGGTTATCCCTCCACTCATACACCCAACTGCTCTGTATCATCTCCAGGTGGCCTTCATTGCTTTCTTCGGCTTTGCCTTCAAATTTTGGTATTTCCAATACCCATTTAAGCAGGTCGGTAAAACGGATACGGTAGATCTTGCTTTCGCCAAAATCATCCCCAAAGCGCTCATACAGTTTCATGGCAATATCTTCGTAATCGTTCCAATGTATAGGAGGTTCAAAAGTCATAAAGAGTAAATTTGCAAATTTGCAAATTAGAAAATGTGCAAATTCTGGTTGTAAAGTTTAAAATTATTTTATACTGCCCTTTTGCCTATTGGTTTTACTCTCCCAAAAACTGTGTCTGGTCAGGTAATGTTACCGATATCTCTCCTTCCCCATCCTGCAGAACACACTGGCAACCCAGCCGTGAATTTATCCGTGGGCTCACTGCCCTGTCAATAAAATCTTCTTCCTTATCAGTTAACTCTTCTAAAAATTCATCGCCTTGCTGCACATAAATATGGCAGGTACTGCAGGCACACACACCACCACAGTTATGGTGCAACTCAATATCATTTTTCAATGCAACTTCTAAAATAGACTGATCAGGTTCAATATCCGTTAATGTTATTGGTTCAAGGCCTTTCTGTTCAAACTTAAATGTTATACTATACATATACTGCAAATTTCGGGGTGCAAACGTAGTATTAATTACTAATTAAGGAAAATATAAGTTGCAGCACCCCCGTTTATTATATTTGCAGCGTAAAAAAGGTTTCACTAATTTTCGCTTTAAACCATAACTGTAAAACAGTATGATACTATACTCAAAATTAAAAACATACATTATTGTATTTGTAACTACAGCAGCAGTATTAGCATGCAATAACAAAGACGATAAAAGCAAACCCAATAGCAAAGACAGTTCAAAAATCAATGTAAAAAAGGAAACAAAAAAAGAACCTGAAACAACATATAAGCGCCCACCCATCATAAATATTGTGGATACTCTGGTTCCCAAAAGAACAATAATATTTATCAAAGACAGTGCTGCAAACTTTGAGCGCATAAGCCTAAAATTGGCTAATATCTATGGAACCAAGCTGCCTGAATACATAAAAAAAAATAACCTTAAAACAGCAGGTGCCCCCATAGCCTGGTATAAGAAACAAAAAGCATCGTATTTTTTTGAAGCTGGTGTACCTGTAAATAAAAAAGGAGTTAAAGCCGTTGCTGCTGTTCAAATACGTGATATGGCTGCCGGTAAAGCCGTAATAGCCCATTTCTTTGGCCCCTTCAATCTGTTGCCACAGGGATATGATGCAATTAAAGAATTTATGAAGGACAATAAAAAAGTGGCTGCCGGCGCTCCATACGAGATCTATATAACCGACCCCATTGATAAAGATGGTAAACCAGTTGATCCATACAAAATACAAACAGATATCGTTTTCCCTATTAAGTAAAAGTTGTTATTGTTATTTAAAACTCTTTGTTATAGTGTGCTCTAAGCCCCCTCTCCTCCAGGAGAGGGGGTTGGGGGTGAGGTTTTCATAATACTGTCTGTAAGCTTAAGATAAATATATTTCAGTTTGGGATGGGCTGTAAGCAGTCGCAGGTGTTTATCTAATGTAAAAACATCTTTCCTGGCCGCCGGGCCGGTTTGTACTTCAGATGGAGAAATGCTGTCCATGCGTTCAGCTGTTTCTTTTATTAAGGGTAGCAATAATTTAAAATCAATTTTTTCCCTGGCACAAAATTCCTCGGTTAATGCATACAAATGATTGGTGAAATTACTTACAATAACAGCTGCCACATGCAATTTCAATCTCTCTTCATCATTAGCCTTCGCAATATTTGAGGAGAAGGTTCTGGCAAAATCTTCAACCAGTGTTTTGGTCTCTTCTGTATTTCCGTCAACTAAAAAAGGAATATTATTCAGGTAATGTATTTCTTTACGAAGGCTTTGCAGGGGATAAAGAACCCCATAGTTAACAGAGACATCTTTCAACACATCAAGTGGTACCGAACCTGCTGTATGCAGAACCAGTTTATTACCAAGGTGTAAGCTTTTGTTCAGATCATACAACGCAGAGTCAAGAACAGAAACAATATAAATTTCCGCATCTTTATTAATGGTAGCCTCGTAATCTCCAAAACCGCAACCCAGTTCATCAGCCAGTTTTTTTGCATGATCAGCATTGCGGCTAACAACCTGCACAATTTCATGATCATATTGTTTTAACAGCCTGCCTAAAACAGTTGCCACATTTCCCGAACCGATTATTACAATCCGCATATCTTAACTTTGCTTAATTATGAAACTTACGCAAAGGTTAGCAATTGGCTACATTCAAACAAAATTTAAGTTGCTGAGCGTTATATCCAAACGAAAAACAGCAGAAAAGGCATTCGAGGTTTTTGGTACACCTTTTATGAAATCAATAAGAATGGTACCCGTTAAAAATGCAGAAATCATTCATTTCCATTTAAATAATAAAAAAGTTAATGGTTACAGGTGGAACTACCCCCAGCCTAAAAAGGCATTGATCCTGCACGGCTTTGGGTCGGCAGCACACAAATTTGAAGATTATGCTCACCTCCTTGTAGACAAAGAATACGAAGTATTGGCTTTTGATGCACCTGCGCATGGTGAAAGCGATGGCAACACAACCAATGCGATTGAATATTGTGCAATGATAAAAAAAGTAGTGGAAGAGTTTGGCCCGGTGCAAAGCTTCCTGGCGCATTCTTTTGGTGGAATATCCTTAAGTCTTGCATTAGAAGAAATTCCACATGATGAAAACACAAGGGTTGTTTTTATTGCCCCTGCAACAGAAACAACTTCGGCAGTTGATGGCGCTTTCAGTATGCTTAAATTAAAAAATGAGGCCGTAAGACAGGAGTTTGAAAAAATAATTTTCAGAGTAAGCGGCAGGAAGACTGAATGGTTTTCCATGCGCAGGGCTATGCATAATATTAAAGCATCTGTATTGTGGATACATGATGAAGAAGATGATATTACCCCCTGGGCAGATGCATTAAAAGTAAAAGAAGACAACCATCCCAATATAACATTCGTACTTACAAAAGGACTTGGGCATCGTAAAATTTACCATGATGCCGATGTAAAAAACATGCTGGTAAATTTTCTCTGAAATGGTAAAATTTAATTATGCCGGCAGAAGATTTATTTTGATTTTTCAATTTTAAAGTAATATTGCAGTAGTCGAATCGTAATTTTTAAAACAAAATGCAATTGAAAAGTGCAGTTGGTTAAAGATGCCTAAAAACTCTTCCACAGCATGTTTCATAAGAATATAATACTTAAATATGGCTAAAAATCTGCTAATAGTGGAGTCCCCGGCAAAAGCCAAAACAATTGAAGCAATCCTTGGAAAAGACTTTGAAGTAAGGAGTTGTTTCGGGCATATCCGTGACCTGGTGAAGAGTGATATGGGCATAGATGTTACCAATAATTTTAAACCTACTTATATAGTACCACCCGAAAAGGCAAAAGTGGTAAGCGAATTAAAAAGTATGGCCAAAAAAAGTGAGACCGTTTGGCTGGCATCGGATGAGGACCGCGAAGGAGAAAGCATAAGCTGGCATTTGGCAGAAGTGTTGGGCCTTGATCCAAAAACAACCAAGCGGATTGTATTTCATGAGATCACCAAACCCGCTATTTTAAAAGCAGTAGAAAATCCACGTACTATTGATATGAACCTGGTAGATGCACAACAGGCTCGAAGAATTGTAGACCGCATTGTGGGTTTTGAACTTAGCCCGGTATTATGGCGTAAGATAGGCATGAGCGGAGGATTAAGTGCAGGAAGGGTACAAAGTGTGGCCGTAAAATTAATTGTAGAAAAAGAAAGAGAAATAAACCAGTTTGTAGCGGTCAGCAGTTTTAAAATAGAAGCTTTGCTTGCTGCCACCGATCTTAACAACAAAACAGTTTCTTTTAAAGCCGAAGCAAATAAATCAAATAACGAAGCAGATGCAGAAAAATTTCTGCAAAGCTGTATCGGTGCAGATTATACCGTAAAGGATATACAGGTACGGCCTGGCAAACGTACACCGGCAGCGCCTTTTACTACTTCTACCCTGCAGCAGGAAGCAAGCCGTAAACTGGGCTATGGTGTTACCAAAACCATGTTGCTGGCGCAGAAGTTATATGAGAACGGTAAGATAACTTATATGCGTACCGATAGCGTAAACCTTGGCGATACCGCCATGGAGGCAATTAAGAACGAGATCAACAGCAGTTTTGGCCCCAATTACCTGCAGATTCGTAAATACAAGAACAAGAATGAAAGCGCACAGGAAGCGCATGAGGCGATTCGTCCTACGTACATGGAAAATAAATCAGTGGGCGATCCTGATCTTAACAGGTTATATGAACTGATCTGGAAAAGAACCATCGCTTCGCAAATGAGCGATGCCGAACTGGAGAATACCACGGCAAAAATAAATATCAGCACCAATAACCAGGAACTTACTGCCAGCGGACAGGTAATAAAATTTGATGGCTTTTTAAAAGTATATTTAGAAAGTACCGATGATGAAGAAACAGATGATGCAGGTGATAGCCGCCTGCCTAATTTAACCGTGGGCCAGCAACTGGCATTTGAAAAAATGATCGCCACCGAAAGATTTACCAAACACGCTGCCCGATACACCGAAGCCTCGCTGGTAAAAAAACTCGAAGAACTGGGAATTGGGCGTCCAAGTACATACGCCCCTACTATCTCCACCATCATCAAACGTAATTATGTAGAGAAGAAAGATAAGGAAGGCACTAAAAGAGATTTTCGGGTGCTGCGCTTACAAAATGATGAAGTAAAAAAAATAACCGACCAGGAAAATACCGGTGCCGAAAAATCAAAACTGTTTCCTACCGACCTGGGTTTGGTGGTTACCGATTTTTTAAGCCAGCATTTTGATAAGGTGATGAATTATTCTTTTACTGCCGAAATTGAAAAGGAATTTGATGAGATAGCCGATGGCAAAATGAAGTGGAATAAAATGGTGGGTGATTTTTACACCCCCTTTCATGAAGGAGTTGAGCATACCCTCGAAAATGCAGAACGTGCCGTTGGCGAAAGAGCCCTGGGTACCGATGCTGCCACCGGCAAAGCCATTATTGCACGTATGGGCCGCTATGGCCCCATGGTACAGATAGGTGTTAGTGAAGGAGATGAAAAACCAAAGTTTGCCAAACTTAAACCATCGCAGAGTATAGAGACCATCACGATGGAAGAAGCGCAGGAACTTTTTAAATT
>JBBSJI010000057.1:0-17308 GCA_038257425.1 Chitinophagales bacterium | reverse complement strand
CCACCATCACCAAAATCCCATTGCCAGGATGCTACCGCATAAGTATTGGTAAATCCAAACCCATTGAACTGAACATTATTACAATAATTGATACTGTCCTGTATTCTTACCGAATCAATATTGGGTTTAAACAGAACGGTATCATAAGGTACAACGAGGTCAAAAACTGCAATACCATCACTGCCTGCCGTTGTGCCCCATGCATTATTTGCATCCTGTTCTATTACTCCATTTAATCCGGCGGTGGCGATAGGTGTAATATTGGCCGGAAACGAACTACCTGTAAGAAATGTAACGCCACCGCCACCACCACCACCAGGGCCGGCCCTGCCACCGGGTACAATAGGCCCATACACATCAGCACCATTACCTCCTTTGGTTTCTAAATTCAGGTTGCCAACAATACTGGTATAACTTAATAATATTGTTCCGCCTGCACCACCGCCGCCACTGCCATCATTGCAATTTGCGGCACCGCAAATGCCGGCATCTTCACCATTTGCATGAATAAGTTCTTCAAACATTTCAAGTGCTTCTGTAATGATGATGATGATACCACCACCGTTACCGCCACCAGGTACCGTCACCCCGGCATTATCAATATGCCCGGCTCCACCACCACTGCCCATAAATATTTTATTAACTGTATTGTTATACAAGAGCGCTGTACCGCCAACACCCCCATTATTAAACGGGGCAGCATTGCAACTGTCGGATTGATAACCTCCATGGCCCCCGGCGCCACCATTACCGCCACCACCGCCACCACTATTATGGCTGTTACCCCCACCGCCACCACCGGCAATATTTCCTTTTCCTTTGATCAGATTTTGAGAAACACTGCCTATACTTTCGCCTCTTAAAGAAGCGTAGCTACTGCTTGCGGGGTAATAATAATTATTTTGCCCACAACTGCCAGCAACATTGGCTGCATTAAAACCTGCAGCTCCTCTAAAGCCCCTTCCCGATACATAAATATCTTCAACCGATGTTACGCTAATTGTTGCATACACTGCAACAATACCTCCTTTGGCCCCGTCCCAGGCATCGCAGGTTAAACCACCACTGAAGTAACCCGATTTATATTTGGGTACTCTCACCAACTGTACTACGCCATCCGGAATATCATAACCCCTGGTAAGTTTGTTTAAAAAAGTTAATGTATTACCCGATTTGGCGCTGATGAAATTGAATTCATAATTGCCGGCATTACCATAATTCAGTATGGTTCCAAATGCAGGGGTATTGCTGGTATCCATTATGGCGCCCTTCATCTGTATCATTAATACCGTATCACCGGCATTAAATTCAGCGGCATCGTCAACAGTAATTGAATTTGTACAGATATCAAATGCCAAAACTGCGGCATAGGCATTGATGGTTTCAGGTGGATCATGATCCGGCCTGTTTACCTGGCCGTAAGTAAACTGGCAGATAAAAATTGTAAAAAATAACAGATTTTTCATATGCAAATTATAGCTGCAATATTTTTCTCCCTTAAAGATACCTTAAGTTTAATTTACTTTATAACAAATCAACCCAAATAACCAAATATTGATAAGGCCAGCACAGCAAGCATATAGGAAATTATAATTGCTGCAAAACTTGATATCAATACAGCCCAATTATTATAAGATTTTTTGGTAACCAGTTTTACTGTTCCATAACAGATGAGTGCCGTGCCTAATACCATTAATGTGGATGTAGCACCAAAATATAAAAACTGCAGTGAAGCAAAAGCACCACCAAACAGGGTGGCCAGGCCACAGCCCAACAGGCTCTTCACAATAGTGTCAGCATTCACTTTTTTATCTTCTGCAACCGATAAGCCTATTGCTGCATTTTTTTCAATGAGCTCATTCACTTCTTCTTCTGAGAGGATCTCTGAAGTTGTAGTGTTTTTTATAAAGGATGCATCCACCCCACCCAGCCCAAGTTTTACTGCTTCATTGCTTATTCTCCGTTTCTCATTTTCAATTACTGCTTTTGCTTCCAGGCGGTCTACTAATGCCTGGAATCCTCCTTTTTCTTCAATAATAATATTTAATGCTTTGTGTGCGTCTTCACTATAATTTTCTGCATCATCATGAATGCTGCATAATTCTTCGTCACTGTAGAATTTGTATTTATCTTTAAAATCTTCTGTTGTGAGCATGAAAAAGAAGTTTAGTTTTTTTAAGGGTTTGTGCATCAGCAACACGCATTGCATTTACAGAGATACTTCGTTCCTCAGCATAACAAGAATCAGATTTCATCAGTAATGATTTGTGTTATCAGTGTTCTATCAAATCGGAAAATCAAAATCAAATACAAATTTTTCCGGCTTGGGTAATGGCTTGCGGGGTATCATCACTGTACGCATGGCGCTGTTGTACACAAATGCGGCAACCACTGCGGCGGCCTGCTGCAGGTCAGCAATGCTCAGGTGATCGTAACTGTCCATATTGGTATGGTGGGTACGGGTCTCGTACTCCAAAGGATCCTGAATGAACTGGAAACCTGGTATGCCCACCGCATCGAAACTGATGTGATCAGTACTGCCTGTATTGCTCATGGTTACACCGCCATTGGCGCCCATATCGGCAAAGGGTGCCAGCCAGGCATTAAAAATATCACGTACGGCTGTGTTGCCCTGTGCATATACACCCCTGATCTTACCACTGCCATTGTCTAAATTATAATAGGCTGATATGTTTTGATGCTCAGGCAATAACTGCATGGTAGCAGGATCGCCAAAGTGGTTTTTTACATAACCAAAGCTGCCGTATAAGCCCTGCTCTTCTCCACCCCATAAAGCAATGCGTATGGTGCGGCGTGGCTGTATGCCCAGTGTTTTTAAAATACGCATGGCTTCCAGCATTACAATACAACCTGCTGCATTATCAGTAGCGCCTGTGCTGCTGGCCCAGCTATCTAAATGTCCGCCCAGCATTACTACCTGGCTTTTTAGTGTAGGATCGGTGCCGGGGATTTCGGCAACTACATTATAGCCGGTAAGATCGTTATCAAAGAATTTGTTCTGTACGTTTATTTCCAGCTCTACTTTTTTATTGCTTTGCAGCAGCCGGGCCAGCCTTAAATATTCTTCGCGGCTGGTCTTCATTTCGGGCATGGTGGCGGGATAACCTTTTTTATAACCGCTGCCGCCGTCCGCAAATACGGTTCCATCACGGGAGTTGCGGTTGGTGCTCAATAAAGCTACTGCACCTTTTTTCTCCAGATATAATAAGGTTTTGTAATCCTGCATGATGTAGGGCAGGTAGGTCTCCATCTGCTTACGGGTTACCATGTATTTTTCGCTGATGTTGGCGAGGCTGGTATCACCATATCGACTGGAGTAAGGTTTAAATCCATCGGCCAGATTTGTACTACCGGGTTTTACAATTACTATTTTTCCTTTGATGTTATTACCCAGTTTATCAATACTTGCTGAGTCGAACTTATCAATCATTACCAGCTCTGCAGTCACAGCTTTGCGGGTGCTTTTACTCCAGGGTACGGGGTATGCAATGATGGGTTGGTAATAAGGAGCTTTGAGTGCAAGTGTGCCTTTATCATTACGCCAGCCCCTGCCAAATTCGCCCCAGGCCTCACGGCCAGCATTCTGTAGTCCCCATTGTTTGCATATTTCAGTGATCCAGTCCAACGAACAGTTATAACCGGGTGAGTTGGTAAGGCGTGGGCCACACACATCGGTAAGGTTATGCGCTATCATGGCGATCTGCGAATTGTTCTTTGCTTCGTGTTTTATTTTTTGCATGATAGCCATGTCCACAGGCTCCTGTGCAAACGAAAGGCCTATGCTAAAAATTAAAATGGAAATGATCGTCAATAATTTTTTCATGTATGAAGTTTTAATTAGTACAAAATAGGATAATGTGGCGGGAATAACAAACGCAAAGCTGATTAAGGAACGGACAATTGAACATAGAAAATAAAGTGTTTAACATTTTGCGGGATGTTGCAGAAATATTCAATATTCAACATGCATTACGCAATGTACAACTGCCAGAGCCTTCGAAGGATCATTTGCTTATTTCTTCTATCCAGCGCATCACTTCCGCCCCATCTTCACCCGGGCAGGGATTATCATCATTGCCTAAAAAGTACTGTACTGTTCTTGCGATCATGGGCTGCTGTACATGCTGTAGTAATTCAAAATCGAAATTGGTTGTTGTATTATTGGTAACGAGCTGAATACTGTTGCCATTAAAAAAACTAAAACGGATGCAGCCTGTGCTGCCGGTAATAACGCAGCTATCGCTTTGCTCATGCGCATTAAAACACCAGGTGCCGCTGAGTACAATATTATTTTCAAATAAGATGGTACCAGCCACCATATCATCGGCTGCATAGTTACCTGCCTGGTTGAGGGCAACACCGCTTATTTTTTTTGCCGCTCCGAAGAGTTGGTACATGATGTCGAACTGGTGTGGTGCCAGATCGTGAAAGATACCACCGCCGGAAATGGCAGGATCTACCCGCCAGGCAATGGCATCTTCTTTAAGCTGTTCTTTGGTAAATGCTGTTTTGTATAATTGGAGGTTGATCGTGCGTATATCACCAATGACTTTATTTTTTAATAATTCCCTGAGTTTTTTAAACAGCGGCCACTCCCTGCGGTAATGTGCGGTAACCAGTTTTATATTTTTGACTGCGGCAGTATCCGCAATATTTCTTGCGGCCGTATAATTATTGGCCATAGGTTTTTCAACATACACATGCTTATCTGCATTAATGGCTGCCAGTGCATATTGCTCATGTGATGATGGTGGCGTGGCAATATAGATGGCATTAACTTCAGGATGATTGATGAGCTGTGCTGCATCAGTATACCAGCGTGGTACATTATGCCGCTTTGCATAGTCGGCTGCTTTATCAGCATTGCGCCGCATAACAGCAACGAGTGCAGAATCGGGCACTTTATTAAAAGCGGGGCCGCTCTTAATTTCAGTTACATCGCCGCAGCCGATGATGCCCCAGTTGATTCTAGTCATATATGAATAATATAAAATCCTGATTAGTGATACAGCAGTCTTAATAAGAATCAATCTCTGATAATTATCCAGGTATAACTGATACCTATTCTTTTTACCAGTTCAAAAAATATTTTTGCATTTACAGGGTGCAGGCGTATGCAGCCATGCGATGCCCTGCTACCTAATTTTTTAAAATTACCTATTGTGGTACCATGTATGGCATAACCACCCTTTATAAAAACGGTATAAGGCATATTACCAAGTCCGTTATAATTACCACCCGGAAATTTTTTAGATGTATATTTTATTAGCATGGGCCCGCTGGGTCTTACACTCATGGAAGGAGTTTCACGGCTACTAATTCCTGTACTCACGGGAAAACTGTCAATTAATTCTCCATCAAGATGCAGGTATAGTATTTGTTTTGATTTAATGATCTCTGCGTATATGATGCAATCGTTTTCTTTACAGTCAGTATGTTCTAAAGCATGGTCTTTTGATAAAAATGAATCAAGTACAATTAGATTCATCTTTATTACTTCCATTTCCTCGAGGGTATATGTGTCAGTTTTCTGCCACAACTTCAGTAAGGTATCAATCTGCCCGATCGTTGCAATTTCCCTGCGCCAAACACTGTCAAATTTCTTCAACAAGGGACCGGAAGTATCAACTGCGGGATTATAAAGTGTAGTATCGAAAATATTCTGTGTATCTGCTGCGGTATCCTCAATTTCAGCTTTAATAGAATCTTTAAATGCTTTATAGCTGAAATTTTCGGAAAACTTTTTACTATCAACCGGTTTACAATTTTGTAAAATAATGGATACAACCAAAAGCAGGGTACTCATCATCTTGATGTAATGCGTTGTTATCATATTTGCTCCTGTTTATAAAACACACAGAAAAAAATTTGTTCAATTATTTTTTTAACCTGTCCCCAATATCAAGGTTAAACTTTCTTGCATAATCTTTTGCCACATCATAACCTGCATCGGCATGCCTTATCACACCCATGCCGGGATCATTTCTTAAAACCCTTTTCAATCTCTGTGCTGCATCATCTGTTCCATCTGCAACGATAACCATACCTGCATGAATGCTGTAGCCCATGCCTACACCACCACCATGGTGCAATGACACCCAGCTTGCGCCACCCGCCGTATTTACCAATGCATTTAACACCGGCCAGTCTGCAACGGCATCGCTGCCATCGAGCATGGCTTCAGTCTCACGGTTAGGGCTGGCCACAGATCCGGTATCCAAATGATCTCTTCCAATAACGATTGGCGCTTTTACTTTGCCGGTACGTACCAGTTCATTAAATGCAAGCCCCGCTTTTTCCCTGTCGCCCTGGCCTATCCAGCATATACGTGCAGGTAAACCCTGGAAGGCAATTTTTTCCTGCGCCAGTTTGAACCAGCGCATCAGGCTTTTATTATCTGCAAAAAGTTCCATCATTACTTTATCTGTAACAGCAATGTCTTCAGGATCGCCGCTGAGTACTACCCAGCGGAAAGGGCCCTTACCCTCGCAGAACAGCGGGCGTACGTAGGCAGGTACAAAACCTGGAAAATCGAAGGTGCGGTTGATCGTTGGCCGTTGGCCGTTGATCGCAGGCAGCAATTCAATATTCGACATTCCTTGTTCCTTGTTCAATATTTTTTCTTCAAATTCCTTAGCCCTCGCTCTTATATTATTTCCATAATCAAAAGTGATGGCACCTTTGTCCATGAGTTGCAACATCAGCTGCACATGCAGGTACATGCTTTCGTAACTGCGTTCAATATATTCCTCCGGATTTTTTTCACGAAGCATGCTGGCATGTTCATTGGTCATGTTATGCGGCACATAACCTACCAACGGATCATGTGCACTGGTCTGGTCGGTGAGTGTATCAGGAATGATATTCCGGTCAAGCAATCTTTGTAAAAGATCAACCGCATTGCAAAGCACGCCAATGCTGATGGCCTTGCCTGCAGCTTTGTAATTTAATGCAGCGTCAACAGCTTCATCAATATCCGTGAATTTTTCATCGAGGTACTTTGTTTCTATTCGCTTATCAATACGCCACTCTTCTACCTCGGCAATTAAAGCAACGCCTTCGTTCATGGTTATCGCCAGTGGCTGAGCGCCTCCCATTCCACCCAGGCCGGCTGTCACATTGAGTGTGTGCTTCAAAGAGGCTCCCTCCTGTTGTCCGTTCTCCGTTGTCCGTTTTTCGTGAGCGTAATGGGTATTTGCAACAGCTGCATAAGTTTCATAAGTACCCTGTACAATGCCCTGGCTGCCAATGTAAATCCAGGATCCTGCAGTCATTTGACCGTACATCATCAGGCCCTTTTTTTCAAGCTCATCAAAATGTTTCCAATTAGCCCAGTTGGGTACCAATTGGGAGTTGCTGATGAGTACCCTTGGAGCATCTGTATGTGTTTTTAAAATGCCCACCGGCTTGCCGCTTTGTATCAATAAAGATTCATCGTTCTCTAAAACCTTTAAGGCTTTAATGATATTATCAAGTGCTTCAAAACTACGGGCTGCTTTGCCACGACCACCATACACAATAAGATCATCAGGGCGCTCGGCAACTTCGGGATCAAGATTATTTAAAAGCATACGTAAAGCCGCTTCCTGTATCCAGCCTTTGCATGTTAGTTTATTGCCCGTAGGAGTTTTATATTTAATTGGGTCGTAACTCATATTTTTATTTTTTTTGAACCACAAAGACACGAAGGCACAAAGTTTATCCACTTAGTGTTTCTTAGTGCCTTAGTGTATTAGTGGTTTAATAAATCATTTTTAATAAACTCAACTGACTTCATCATATCCTCATGTAATATTTTGTCAGCTTTATTAAAACTTACTTCTTTCCTGAAAGCTGTTACTACTTCTTCAAGTTGTGGCGATGTTTTTAATGGTCTGCGGAATTCCAATGCCTGCACTGCAGTTAATAATTCAATAGCCAAAACTTTTTCAACATTATCCACTACCCTTTTGCATTTGGTGGCAGCATTAGCGCCCATGCTTACATGGTCTTCCTGATTATTGCTTGATGGTATGCTATCAACAGAAGCTGGCGTACACAATTGTTTGTTCTCACTTACAATTCCTGCTGCCGTGTACTGCGGTATCATCAACCCTGAATTCAGCCCGGGATTGGAAACCAGGAACGCAGGTAATCCTCTTTGCCCGCTGATGAGCTGGTATGTTCTTCTTTCGGAGATGCTGGCCAATTCACTCATGGCAATGCATAAAAAATCCAGTGTAATGGCCAAAGGCTGACCATGAAAATTTCCACCGCTTACAATGAGATCATCATCGGGAAAAATATTTGGGTTATCAGTTACTGAATTTATTTCTTTGATGAAAACGCTGAGTATATAATCAAAACTGTCTTTGGTTGCACCATGTACCTGCGGTATGCAACGGAAAGAATAAGGATCCTGCACCTGTGATTTTTTCTTTGCAGCTATCTCACTGTTTTTTAATAAGCGTCGCATGTCTACAGCAGTGTTCACCTGTCCCTGGTGTGATCGTACTGCGTGAATATTTTCATGCAGCGGCCCGGTTGTACAATCAAAAGCATCATAACTAATGGCAGCAATGATATTTGCCCATTTGATCAGCCTGTCACATTGTATCAGGTTATACATGCCATAGGCACTCATGAACTGTGTACCATTTATTAAAGCCAGCCCTTCTTTACTTTTTAGTTCGATCGGATTCCAGTTGAATTTTTTCAATACTTCTTCCGCCGGCATTTTTATACCGCCGTGGTACACTTCTCCCAAACCCAGTAATGGTAAACTTAAATGACTGAGTGGGGCCAGATCGCCCGAAGCACCTAATGATCCCTGCGTATAAATTACCGGCAGCACATCATTGTTGTACATATCCATCAGCCTTTCAACCGTATCTGTATGTATTCCGGAGCAGCCATAACTGAGCGATTTTATTTTAAAGGCGATCATCAGTTTTACAATATCCTTTGGTACTTCTTCTCCCATGCCACAGGCATGCGATTTTATTAAGTTGCGCTGCAGTTGCTGCAACTGGGTTTTATCGATCTGCACATTTTGTAAAAAACCAAAGCCCGTATTTATGCCATAGAAAAGTTCATCGGAATCTGCTAATTTATCATCGAGGTATTTACGGCACTTTGTAATACGGTCATGTGCATCAAAAGTTATGGATACCAGTTGTTCTTGCGCCAGTAAATTCTTGATCTGCTGAAAGTCGGTAGGATTTTTATCTAGTGGCAAATAATTATAACTCATCAAAAATGTCTATTTGTTTGGTCAATCGTTAAAAACATATAACTTGGTCAAAAGTAATACAAAAACAGCTTTTAAGAATGGGATTATTAGCCATTGCCATAGCACCGGGTATTGCCATCTGCATCTTTATTTACTTAAAAGATAAATATAATAAAGAACCTTTGGGCTTAATGGTATTGAGTTTTATCATGGGTATGGTTGCTATCATACCTGCGGTGATTATACAGATCGTATTTACCAAGCCTGTAGAACAGATCATGGGCGAAGGTATTTTTTACACCGCCGTATTTGCTTACCTGATCATTGCTTTGGGTGAAGAAGTCGCAAAATTTTTGGTACTTCGTTATATCCCTTTCCGCAGCAAATCATTTGATGATCCCTTTGATGGTATTGTGTATGCTGTAATGGTTGGGATGGGCTTTGCCACACTGGAGAATATAGGCTATGTTAGTAATCATGGCCTGGTAACAGGCATAACCCGTATGTTCCTATCTGTGCCTGCCCATGCTACATTTGCTGTGCTGATGGGTTATTATACAGGACTTGCTAAATTTGATATCCGCAACCGGAAAAAATATTTTGTGCTGGCCTTATTCTGGCCTACTTTCTTTCATGGCACTTTCGATTTCTTTTTATTCATCGGTAATACCTGGCTTTATTTTGCAGGGGCATTAATATCTTTTATTGTTGCTGTAAAATTATCCTTAAAACTGATCAGGCGCAAACAGGAAATATCGAGGGCCCACCATGCAGGTATTGATTCAATAACGGGCAATAATCATGATCTTTTTTAAAAACATATTTTATGAAACATTTTTTTTGTGCATGCATTTTTTTAGTAAGCGGATGCATGCTGCGTATTACTGTATCGGCACAAACCGTTAAACCGCTTAACTCAGGCAGCAAAGCTTCCTTACGTGGATTGAGTGTTGTAAGTAATGATGTGGTTTGGGTAAGCGGAAGTGGCGGTTCTGTAGGCCGCTCTATTGATGGAGGTGAAACATGGACCTGGACAACGGTGAAGGGTTTTGAAAAAATTGATTTCAGGGATATTGAAGCCTTTGATAAAAATACGGCCATCATCATGGGTATTGCCGATCCTGCTTATATTTTAAAGACCACAGATGGGGGTGTAAATTGGAAAGTTGTTTTTACTGATTCTACCAAGGGTATGTTCTTAGATGCCATGGAATTCTGGAATGAACAAAGCGGTATTGTTATAGGCGACCCAATGGGTGATAAAGTTTTTATTGCCCGGACCTTTGATGGCGGCGAAACCTGGCGGGGAATACCTGCTGAGAACAATCCTACTGCCGATAAAGGGGAAGCATTCTTTGCAAGCAGCGGTACAAATGTGCGTAAACTGAGTAAGAAGGAAGCAGTGTTTGTAAGCGGTGGTTTGCGTTCACGCATTTTTATCCGGGATAAAAAAATTGACCTGCCCATTATACAGGGAAAAGAAACTACAGGTGCCAATTCCATTGCGGTAAAAAATAAAAAATGTTTTATCGTGGTGGGAGGAGATTTTACACTTCAAAATGATACCACGAATAATTGCGTGATCAGTATGGATGGCGGAAAAACATTTAAGGAACCTGTTGCAAGGCCTCATGGTTACAGAAGTTGTGTAGAATGGCTTGCTAAGAAAAAATGGATCGCCTGCGGTCTTAATGGTGTTGACTACAGCATTGATGAAGGACAGAACTGGACCTGGATAAGCAAAGAAAGCTATCATGCAGTGCGTAAGGCAAAAAAAGGGAAAGCGGTTTATTTATCGGGAGGCGGAGGCAGGATAGGTAAGCTGGTTTTGTAATTACACAGATTAAAACTAATTACACGAATTAGAACAATTCGTGTAATTAGTGCAATTCGATCAATTAGTGTAACCAATTAATAATTTCGGCTTCTTCCTCCAAATACAAGATTGATGAGGATCAATAACACAATTGCACCAATAGCTGCAGTTAAAACATAATTCATCCAGGCTGTTCCGGTATTAATATTAAGGCCTACCTTGGGTAATAACCAGTAACCGATAAAACCCCCGATAATACCTACAACAATATTTCCCAGCAATCCAAGGCCACCGCCTTGAAAAACAAGACCGGCAAGCCAGCCGGCAATAGCACCTAAAAGCAAAATGACAATGATTGATTGACCGTCCATGTTTGTAAATTTTAAGAGTTAAAAAATGAATAATGAAAGAATTCAGTTGAATTTATTTATTTATATCAAACGCAATGCCGATTAATTCTTTATTTCTTCATTCTTCACTTCTTCATTTAGTTCAGGCTCCTGAAATCAACAGGCACCAACTTACTTACACCAGGCTCCTGCATGGTTACGCCATAGATCACATCCACGGCACTCATGGTCATTTTATTATGAGTAACAATGATGAACTGGCTGTTCTCACTGAACTTTTTGATCATCTGCGTAAACTTGCCAACATTAGCATCATCCAACGGTGCATCTACCTCATCCAGTATACAGAATGGTGCTGGTTTAATTAAATAGATAGCGAATAACAAAGCTGTTGCTGTCAGTGTTTTTTCTCCACCACTTAACTGGCCGATAGAAGAAGGACGTTTGCCTTTTGGTTTGGCGATGATGTCAATATTGGTCTCAGCTAAATTCTCAGGATCAACCAATATCATATCTGCCGTATCATCTTCTGTAAATAATGCCTGGAAAACTTTCTGGAAATTCTCTCTTACTTTATTAAAGGTATCGAGAAACTGCTGGTTGGCAGTAGCTTCCACTTCCTGTATGGTAAGCATCAGGCTTTCCCTTGCCGTTACCAGGTCATTCTTTTGCTCAAGAATAAAATCATAACGCTTTTTCATTTCGGTGTAAGCTTCGATGGCAGTTGGATTTATCTCACCGATATTTTCCAGTCTTTTGCGCTGGCGCTCATTCTTTTCTTTCAGTTCTTCAAGAGGCGTGTCAGTTGTACGTGGCTCATCAATGATCACATCAAGGTCAACTTTAAACTCCACATTCAGACGCTCTTTCATACCTGCAAGCTGAAGTTTAAGATCGGTAAGCCTATCCTTTATTTCAGTTAATAAAGTATCAATGCCTTCTTTAGATTTGTGCTTGCTCTTGAGCTCTGTTTCTTTTTGTGCCAGGGCATTACGCAGGTTGTAATACAACTGGTCGGCCTGGTTCAATGCTTTTTCTTCTGCCTCTTTATTATGAAGCATATCAATAACCATGGCCTCCAGTTCCTTTAACTGCCCTGCAGTTTCGGTGATACTTGTGGAGGCTTCCAATAATTGAGCATTACTGCTCTCTATCTGTATCTTCAGATCGTTAAGCTGGTTGGTTTTAAACTCAAATTCCTGTTTTAAAGAAATTATTTTACTCTGTTGTTTGGTAAAATGCAGGTTGCTGTCATTAAAAGTAGCAGTGGCTTTGTTATAATCTTCTTCAGCAGTTGCATAATCCTGCTCTATCAACTGCATTTTTTCGGTCAGTTCTTTGATCTGTGTATTGAACCTGTTAAGCGTTTCCCTGGTGCTGGCAATATCACTGAGATTTGTTTCCAGTTGTTTTTCCAGTTCAGCAACTCTTGCTGTGCTTGTTTCTTCTGTATGCGTAAGGTTTTCAATTTTATTTTGCAATGAAAAAACATGGTTCGTTAGGTTATTGATATCCTGCTGGATTTGCTTGATCGCATTTTCTTTTAACTGCTCATTGTAAGAGATCACTTCATTATGATGTGTTTGTATTGCAGCTTTCAAAGCATTTACCACTGCTTCCTGTGCAACGATCTCTTCAATTAATTTCTCCAGGTTCTTTGCACGGCCTATTTTCTTTCCTTCAAATAATCCAACGCTTCCGCCTGTTAAAGTGTATTTACCTTTTACATATTTACCTGTCTTTTCCAATACAACCGCTCCACTACTTTGCTGAGCGAAGTCGAATCCATGCATGGCAGCTTCATCTTCGGCAATAAAAACATTGCCCAGTAAGTGTTTGGCAAGGTTGGCATATTTGCTGTCGATCTCTACTACACTCAATGCCGGAATGGTTCCTTCCGGCTGATGTGTTGTTTCAAAATCGGTGAACCTATCCTGTAAAAAGAAATTGGCTTTCCCTTTTTTATTATCATCTAATAAATGAATGGCCTGTAATCCTTCTTCCAGGTTATTTACAACATAATAATTCAGGTATGGCTCCAGCACATTTTCAACAGCAGCACGATATGCTTCTTTTACATAAATAATATCACTTAATAAAGGCGCTGTATGATTCCAGTCTGAATTGTTGTGTAAGAATTTAACGCTCTCGGGGTAACCTTCCATTGAGTCTATTAAACTCTTCAGCAAGTCATGTTCATTCTTTTTGCTGTCTAATGTGCGGCTTTCGTTTGCCAGTTCATTACGCAGGCCTTCCATTTTATTCTGCGTTTGTAATATCTGTTCTTTGGTAAACTCATGATGATCCTGCAATTGCTGCAGGTCGGTTTTCTTTTGCTCCAGTTCTGCTTCTTTTTGCTTCTTTTCGGGTTCTAACTGCTGTAACTGGCTCTGGCGCTGTGTTTTTTCTTCCTGTATCTGGGTTATGGTGCGTTGTAAGTTCTGTATGGAAGTATCGGCCACTGCCACTTTTTTCTCTGCTTCAAACTGATCTCTTTGTATAGCCTGGTTTTGTTTGCGCAGTTCGTCAATATGGCTGCGCTTGTCATCAAATATCTTACGCTTTTCTTCAACTGCATTTTTAAGCTCAACCAATTTATTCTCAAAATTGGCTAATTGACTTTCATCTTCGCTTATCTGGTTTCCTGTAAACTGTATACTTTCATCCAGACCTTTTAACTGGCCTCCTGCTTTTTGTAAAAATTCATTTAACCCAGTTTCTCTTTCTTTTAAATATTGCAAACGTTGCCCACTTAAGTTCTTTTCATTTTCTTTACCACGCACTGCATCCAGCATTTCATTAAAAGCATGCTGCATGGTTTGCAATGCTTTTTCTTTTTGTACCAGTTCCAGTTTTTCCTGCTCCAGCAAAGCTTCTTCTTTGGCAATGGCGGTTTCCAGTTCAATACGCCTGTCTACTTCCAGTTTCTGCTTTTCATTCAGGTCGTGGTAGGTAATATTAAAGCCTTCAAGGGCTGCTTTGGCCAGTTCAATACTTACTTCCTTGTATTCCTTTTTTATTTCGAAATATTTTTCTGCTTTTTTAGCCTGGCTTTCGAGGCTTTTAAGCTGGTTGTTGATCTCGAATAAAAGATCTTCAATGCGGGCAAGATCCTGCTCGGCAGCATCGAGTTTTAATTTAGCTTCTTTTTTACGGGTTTTGTAGATAGAGATACCTGCTGCCTGTTCCAGCATTTTCCTCCTGCTGAAATCTTTATCCTTGATAATATCGTCAACCATACCCAGTTCAATAATGGCATAACTGTCGTTGCTTACACCTGTATCCATAAACAGGTTGTGGATATCCTTAAGGCGGCAGGCTACATCATTGAGGCGGTATTCACTCTCCCCGCTTTTATAATATTTACGGGTTACAGTAACAGTACTGAACTCTGTAGGAAGCAGATTCTTGGTATTTTCAAATGTGAGGCTTACTTCTGCAATGCCGCTGGCACTCCGGGTTTTGCTGCCGTTGAAAACAAGGCTTTCGAGGTTTTCACTACGCAGGTTGCTTATCTTATGCTCACCTATCACCCAGCGGATGCTATCTACAATATTACTTTTTCCGCATCCATTGGGGCCAATTACCCCGGTAATGCCTTCATCAAAATTGAGTACGGTTTTATCGGCAAAACTTTTAAATCCCTTTATTTCTAAACTCTTTAAACGCACGGTTTTATCTATGTTTTAGTATGAGGGCAAATATAATGGAATGGAACTATAGAAAATTTTGATTTTTTACAGCAAATTGCCCTAGTTATTCACAGTTTTATTATGGCATTCAAATTGTTATTAATAGATAAGTTTATATACAATCATTTTATCTTAATCTCTTAAAAACAGAATATGAACAAATTAGTTAGAGGATTAATTGCCGGTTACGGAGCAAAAAAGCTTGGCGGGGGATGCCTCAGTACAATCATCATATTTATAATAATCTGGTATGCACTTGGAAGTTGCTAGTATTTTCTTTCGTATCGATGTGGATTTATTGGATAAACGGATACAGGTAGTAGAATTCTCCATTAGGCAATAACGATCCGGGTTGTTTTACTAAGTAAAAAAAGCGCCGATTTTTCGTAGTTTTTATTGATTTGCGGCCACGAAGAATAAAATTGTTTTAAATGGTAATAATTTGAATCCTGTATCCGTTAGGTACTTGAAACTTTTTTCACGTATTACTATTTTATCATTTAAACCATTGAACCGTATGAAAAAATTATTACTTCCGGCATTATTATGTGCCGTTCTTTTCACCATTTCCTGCCAAAAAAATGAACAGGCACCCGCTGCTGCACAGGAACAGCCAACTCCACAGGGCTCCAGGTATGTGATCCTGGCTGAAGGCGAAGGGAATAAAGAAATTATCCTGGGCAGAGAAGGCGATCCTGTATGTGTACCTACAGAAGTTACACTTATTGCAGGACAAACCATTAATGCCGGAACTGTAACAGTAAGCAATGATGGACAGTACATTTATGTGACCTACACTACAACTAATGGATGGAAATTATCACAAACCCATTTATATGTTGGAGACTGTGCGCTTATTCCTATAAATAATCCGGGTAATCCTATTCCAGGACAATTCCCATACGCCAGTTCTCATGCTAATGTAACCAGCTACACTTACCAGGTGCCTTTGTCACAAATTCCTCCGGGAAGTTGCGGATGTATTGCAGCTCACGCAGTAGTGAAACTATACAATGCATCTAACCAGCAAATTGGCCAGGAAACTGCCTGGGGTAATGGTGTACGCATCAACATGAGCGGCGGTAACTGGGGAATGAAATTTGATTACTGCAGTTGTACTCCTCTTTAAAATTTATTTAATTAACTTATAAAAAGCGGCACTATCAGTGTCGCTTTTTTTAGGACTACACAGTTCTCTCAATTTATAAGTATTCATTGTTTTATCAGTTGTACACAACTTATCGATCTCAAAGTTGCTGCTGTTTCCGCTTCACGCTTTAAACTCTACACTTCGCCGCTCATGTAATTTTGAATTCCTTATTACGAATCGATTCGTATATTTGATTCTTAATCAAAAATTATGAAGAAAATTATTTCGATTTTATTGTTATCAGGTTCGTTAGCCGTTCAGGCCCAGCCTAAACTATTGACCCAGGCCATCCTTACAACCAAAACAACCATAGTAGCTCCCGAAGGAGATGAACCGGTTCAAAGCAGTGCCTCTGCCGATGGCGCTGAGGTTAGGGTAGTAAGGTTTGGAGGCGATGGTGAAACCAAATCAACTACCTGGCTCAAGAATGACCTTACCAAAACATTTTCAGAAAGTGAAATGGGCAGAACAACAGTCATAAGGGACAATTCGAAAAAAATTACAACAACCATTATGGAAATGATGGGCAGGAAAAATGGCTTTTATGCTAGTGATGCCGACCAGGAAGAAATGCGTAAGCGTATGGATAGCATGATGGCCAGCAGGAATCAAAGCGGGGGTTTCAATGCTAATACCACTCCCCCAACCTATAGCTTTATATACCTGGATGAAAATAAAAAGATAGCAGGCTATAACTGCAAAAAAGCACTCATGATTACTAAACGTACCGAAGGCAGAACAGATACAACTACGGTTTGGTATTGCCCGGAATTTAAACTGCAGGGTCTGCCTTCCACCGGAGGCATAGCTGCTGGTCCGGGTGCATTTGCACAACCAGCCGGTGCTGATGCTATGACAAACCTGGATGGTTTTCCTATGGAGTATGAAAGAAACATGCGTAACGGCAGAAAAATGACTGTGCAGGTTACCAAACTGGTCATTGATAAAGACGTGGCCGATAAAGAATTTGAAATACCCAGGGATATTGAAATAAAGCCCATGAAAGATATGCAGAATGGTGGGCCAAACATCCAGATACGGGTGGGTGGCTAATAAACCATCATATTT
>JBBSJI010000056.1:0-19769 GCA_038257425.1 Chitinophagales bacterium | reverse complement strand
ACAAAAGGATACCTGTCATAATGCTTTAATGCAATGCCTGTACCCCTTACCACACTCTTCAGCGGATCATCAGCTACATGAACAGGTAATTTTATTTTTGCATTCAGCCTTTTATCCAGGCCCCTGAGCAAGGCGCCACCACCTGTTATATATAAACCCCTGCGGTAAATATCCGATGCCAGTTCCGGCGGGGTTGTTTCCAAAGCTTTTAATATGGCCTCCTCAATTTTGAAAATACTTTTATCAAGCGCTTCGGCTACTTCCTGATAGCTAACCATTACCTGCTTGGGAATACCGGTTACCAGGTCTCTTCCGTTCACAGGAATATCATCCGGGGGATTATCAAGGTCTTTCATGGCAGCGCCAACCTGTATCTTGATCTGCTCGGCAGTACGCTCACCAATTAATAAACTATGGTAACGGCGGAGAGCTTCCATAATGTCTGCTGTAAATTCATCTCCTGCAATACGGATACTCTGGTCGCAAACAATACCTGCCAGGGCAATTACTGTAATGCCGGTGGTACCGCCACCAATATCAATAATCATATTACCAACGGGCTCTTCCACATCAATACCTATACCCAGGGCCGCTGCCATGGGTTCATGAATTAAATAAACTTCTTTGGCGCCGGCCTGCTCGGCACTATCTCTTACAGCTCTCTTTTCAACCTCGGTAATGCTGCTGGGTATGCATATCATCATGCGCCAGCTGGGTGCAAACAGGGGTTTTTTAGGGTAGATAAGTTTGATCATTTCCCTGATCATCAGCTCAGCAGCATTAAAGTCAGCTATCACGCCGTCTTTCAGCGGGCGAACCGTCCGGATGCTCTCATGGGTCTTTTCATGCATCATCAATGCTTTCTTACCCACCGCTAAAATATTCTTTGGATTGTTCCTGTCTAAGGCAACAATGGAGGGTTCATTTACTACAATTTCATCGTTGTGTATAATAAGGGTATTTGCTGTACCCAGATCGATTGCAATTTCCTGTGTAAAAAAATTAAAAAGGCCCATATTATATTGGTGTGAAAGAGATTTGAATCAATGCCAGCAAAGTTGGTGGAAAATATTTGAATTAACAACGGCAAACCCTTTATTTTTCAACATTTTACAGAATTTTTCGCATTGTGGTGTTTTTTGTAAAAAAGGCCGTGGCAGGGCTTTACTAAGATATTAAGCAGAGAGAATTTGCGGTTTGCAATTTTACCGGCAGGTTTCTTGGTATTATTTTACCAGGTCCATATCTTTTTTAAATTCATAACCAATATCATTACGATGATACATACCATCAAAATTCAATTGATCCAGCATATAATTGGATTGCTCAACAGCTTCTGTAATATTTTCTCCGAATGATGTTACCGCTAAAACCCTTCCGCCATTGGTTACAATATCATTGCCTTCTTTTTTTGTTCCTGAATGAAAAATAATGCAATCCTCTATAACGGTGTCATTTAGCCCATTGATCACTATTCCTTTTTCGTAATCACCGGGATAACCACCACTAACCGCTACAACTGTAGCTACAGCTCTGTGATCAGTTTCTATTTTTATTGTATCCAGTTTTTGGTCTGCAGTGGCAATTAATAATTCAACAAGATCATTTTTTATTCTTGGTATCACCACTTCAGTTTCGGGATCGCCTAGCCGGCAATTATACTCAATCACTTTTGGATCTCCCTCATCATTCATCAAACCAAAAAAAACAAATCCCTTATAATCGAGCTGTTCTTTTTTAAATCCTTCAATAGTTGGTTCTATTATTCTTTGTTTTACTTTTTGTAAAAATTCTTCGGTAACAAAAGGTAGCGGACTTACCGCACCCATGCCGCCTGTATTAAGCCCTGAATCCGCTTCTCCAACACGTTTATAATCCTTGGCTTCGGGTAATAACACATAATTTTTACCATCGGTTAAAACAAAAACGCTTAACTCTATCCCCTTTAAAAATTCTTCAATCACTACTTTTTTACCAGCCTCTCCAAATTTTGATCTTAACAACATCAGCTCAAATTCTGCTGTAGCTTCCAAGTGGCTCTGGCAAATTAAAACGCCTTTGCCGGCAGCCAGGCCATCTGCCTTTATCACAATGGGGAGCGCCTGTGATTTAATATACTCAACACCTTCCAGGTACTTATCAGCAGTAAATTCTCCATAAGCAGCAGTAGGTATATTATGCCGTTTCATAAAGGCTTTTGCAAATGCCTTGCTCCCTTCTAATTGCGATGCTTCTTTTGAAGGGCCGATAACTTTTATATGCTCAAGCCCTTTTTTAGTTTTAAAAAAATCGTAAATGCCTTTTACCAGGGGTTCTTCGGGACCCACTAAGATCATATCAATGCTGTTGGTTATACAGGCTTCTGCAATATTTTCAAAATCTGATACAGCAATTGACAGGTTGATGCCACATAAAGCTGTGCCTGCATTACCAGGTGCTATAAATAACTGGTTGCACAATGGGCTTTGTTTAAGCTTCCAGGCCAGGGTATGTTCCCTGCCACCTGATCCGATTAAAAGGATATTCATTAATGGTTTTGGTTTAAGATACCTGAACTAAATGGTTTGCGAATTTAAAAATCTAATGCATCATTTCAATATAAATTTTATAAGTGGCAGCAAGATGGACATTTTTTATAACGTATCCTATAAAAATAGATATAATGATTTTTGTATTGCTAAACATAATTTTACTATTTTGAGTAACTTAACCAACTAACAAGTATCTAAAAACTACAAACATGAGTGAACAAGCAGTAAAACAAAGTCATCCTAAAGGGCTATGGGTTCTTTTTGGAACCGAAATGTGGGAGCGTTTTAACTTTTATGGTATGCGTACCATATTAACGTTATTTATCGTTAACGCTTTAATGATGAGTGAAGAACAATCTTCCATTATTTATGGCGGATTTCTTGGCTTATGTTATTTAACTCCCATGCTCGGCGGTTTTATCGCCGATCGTTTTTTAGGAAACAGGCTATGTATCATGCTGGGTGGTTTATTGATGGCCTCGGGACAAATGTTATTGTTTTTTAGTGCTACCATTTTCAGTTCAGATCTGGAACTTGCCAGAACATTACTGTATGTGGCCTTAGGAATCATTATCCTTGGAAATGGGTTTTTCAAACCCAATATTTCCAGTATGGTGAGTAACTTATATCCTAAGGCTGAAAGAAATAAACTGGATACAGCCTTTACCATTTTTTATATGGGAATAAACCTGGGTGCCTTTCTGGGACAATTGATCTGTCCTCTGATAGGTGATGTGGTAGATGCTAACGGGGTAAGAGATATCTATGCTTTTAAATGGGGCTACCTGGCCGCGGCAATAGCCATGTTGATAGGTACAGCTACTTTCTTTTTATTGAAAGATAAATATGTGAGAACTCCTGAGGGAAGACCCATTGGCGGATTACCATCAAAAAATGAATCGGGAGATTATGAAGAAGGCGAAGCACAGAAAGCCGTTTTTTCTTCAATGGCATTGGGGGGGGCAGTTGTTGCTTTTATTGGTTTAGGCTTATTATTTTATTTTGTATTTGACCAGAACGTTATTTACTCAATTATTTATTCCAGCGGTATATCACTTGCAGGTTTAATATTATCAGACAGCTCGCTTACCAAAATTGAAAGAGACAGAATACTGGTAATATATATTGTATCATTCTTTATCATTTTCTTTTGGGCGGCTTTTGAACAGGCCGGCTCTTCCTTAACTTTTATTGCCAATAATCAAACAGACAGGAACTTTTTTGGCTGGCTCATGCCCCCATCCATGGTACAGATCTTCAACGGGATTTTTGTAGTTGCTTTTGCAATACCGTTCAGTATTTTATGGGATAAATTAAGAGCAAAAGGCAAGGAACCGATTTCGCCATTTAAGCAGGCTATCGGGCTTGCCTTAATTGCTTTGAGTTATTTTATCATTGCCCATAATGTTAAGGGCCTGGGTAATTCGGGTTTATTGGCCATTCATTGGCTGATACTACTTTACCTGATACAAACTTTTGGTGAGCTTTGTTTATCTCCCATTGGCCTTTCACTGGTAGGTAAGCTTTCGCCAAAAAGATTCTCTTCATTACTCTATGGAGTTTTCTTTTTATCAAATGCCTCGGGTTATGCACTTGCCGGTACGCTGGGCTCCATCATGCCTGCAACCGGCGATAAATTTACCAAGGCAAAAGAATTGGGCATTGACCTGCAGGCTGTTCTTGATAAAACAATTACTCCTACGGCAGAACAGTTAAAATTACTAACCGACAATAAGATCATGACCAGCAATCCGACTTTTGCTGGGTTCACCATTCATAATCTCTTTGAATTCTTTATGGTGTTTGTTATCTTATGCGGCATTGCTTCGTTGCTATTATTTATGCTTACGCCTAAATTAAAAAAGATGATGCACGGAGTAAGATAATCTCAACTTAATATTTTTTATGAAAGGCGGCCAATAGGTCGCCTTTTTATTTTATCTTACCTGTCTAAAAATTACAAGCATGGCCGAAACAACAAATCAAATCACAGACGAAGTTTCAAACCGTAAACATCCCCGGGCACTGCCTTATTTATTTTTCTCCGAAATGTGGGAACGCTTTGGCTATTACCTGATGATAGGTATCTTTTTATTATACCTTAAAAACGTGGAGCATGGTTTTGCCATGACCAATACCGAAGCATCTGATCTTTACGGAACCTTCATTGCATTGGTGTTCCTCACTCCCTTTATCGGTGGATTACTGGCCGACAGGTATTTTGGCTACCGCAGATCTATTATTGCAGGCGGTTTAATGATGGGTGCCGGTTACTGCCTGATGGCGGTACACAGTTTACCCATGTTATACTTATCCATGGCACTGGTGATTTTTGGCAACGGATTTTTTAAACCAAATATTTCTACCCTCCTGGGTAATTTATACAACAGCCCCCAGTTTATAAAAAGAAAGGATGAAGGTTATAATATCTTTTACATGGGTATCAATATCGGCGCATTCATCTGCAACTTTTTCAGCGCAGCAATCATAATTGTGTGGGGTTGGAAATATGCATTTGTTGCTGCCGGCATTGGCATGTTCCTGGGTGTGATGATTTTTATGTTGGGTACCAGGCATTATGCATCCGGCGATATAAGAAAGCCAATGAACAAAGAGGATATGCCTTTTTCCAAGATCGTGGTAACCATATTTATTCCTACCATTATTGCTGGTATCCTGGGTTGGATCATCCCAAAAAATATTTTCGGGTCAGACAGTACCGATGCATTCATTTTTGCCTGTATCCCTGTTATCTATTTTTATTCATCACTTTATTTTAAAGCAGAAGCATCGGAGAAAAGGCCCATTGGTGCATTGTTGGCCATATTTGCATCGGTGGTTTTATTTTGGGCTGTGTTCAAACAAAACGGAACTGCACTTACCATCTGGGCAGATAATTATACTAACAGGGAGGTTAGCGGCACTACTGCTGATGTTTTTAAAAGTTTAAAACAGGGAGAAGACCTGACCTATAAAAAAGATACCGTGAATTTATATGATGGCATGTTCAGGCTACAAAAAAATGAAGAAGGCACAGTAATTAAAGAATATAATTATCCTGTATACTTTAAAAACGTAGCACCTGAAAGATTGCCTGCCGATGGAGGTAAAGCCACTTTATGGTCTACCCCTATCAGCCAGTCCTTTAACCCGGGCTGGGTAATTATATTAACGCCGCTGGTGCTTGCTTTCTTTGGCTTTTTAAGACGGAAAGGTAAAGAGCCATCAACCGCTACAAAAATTGCGTTTGGTTTATTCATCTCTGCATTATCTGTATTGGTAATGGTTGCCGCAGTATCGGTGTCAAATAATGGTGCGGAAAAGGCCAGTGTATGGTGGCTACTGGGAACCTACGGGGTGATTACTATCGGGGAATTATTATTAAGCCCAATGGGACTTTCTCTTGTATCGAAACTAAGTCCGGTACGTTTAACATCATTGATGATGGGTGGATGGTTTTTAGCTACCTCTATCGGCAATAAATTATCTGGCATACTGGCAACCATGTGGGATGGCTATGAAAATAAAGCTAATTTCTTTTGGGTAAATTTTGCCTTGCTCATGTTTGCTACATTCATCATTTTTGCCATGTTGAAATGGCTTAACCGAATTATGAAGGAAAAAGGAGTGAGTTAGAAGCGAATATATTTATAACTAAGAGCACAAAGGAGAAAAAGAGGGATGTTAAAACCTGCCTCTTTTTCTCCTTTTCTCTTTTATGCTTTTAGCCTATCTATATAAAATTCAAATGTGAAAATTTATTCCCCAGTATCATTTTATCATCAGCCTTAAGCCATTTGTTTAAAACTGTTGCATACACATTTTTAAAATCAACTTTATGCTTAAGGTCTCCTTCATTAAGATCAGCAAGGTCGGGCATAGCATTTAAAACTCCTTTTTGTTTTAAACCGCCGCTGATAAAGAACATATTGTTGGCTGTGCCGTGATCGGTTCCATTGCTTGCATTTTGTGAAACCCTGCGGCCAAATTCACTAAAAGTCATCATAAGTACATCATCAAAACGACTATTGCTTTTCAAATCCGTTGTAAAGGCTTTAACAGCATCATTCAACTCAGTAAACAATCTTTTCTGCTGGTTATCCTGATTGATATGTGTATCAAAACTTCCCAGCGAAACATAATATACCTTAGTGTTGATATCTGAAAAAATCAGCGATGCGATCGTCTTCAGGTCTTTACCCAACTGGGTATTAGGATAGGTTTGTGATGTAGGATGCACCCGGCTTTGCTGGTAAATATAATCAGCGCTGCTGAGTGTTGCACTCATCGTTTTATATAAATAATCAACCGTTTCATCCCCGGTCTTATGATCACTGTTAATATCTTTCAAAAAGCGGCCATTACTGGTATTATACAATTTCTTAGGATCCTTAAAAGCAAGGCCTTTATTTTCTTCTCCTTTTAAGGCCAAACTTAAAACGTCATCCAGTTCCATGGCCTGCGTTGGTTTATCGCAACCCTTGCACTGTGCATCTAAATAGCGGCCAAGCCAGCCCGTGTTTACATACTCATTACTTTCGCTGGCGCTATGCCATATATCCATACTGCGAAAATGTGAGCGGTCGGGATTGGGATAACCAACACTGTTCATGATGGCCAGGCTTCCATCATCATACAATCCTTTAAAAGCTTCCAATGCAGGATTTAAACCCGTTTCATCCGTTAACAATAAAGCTTTATCTTTTGTAATACCCAGTTTTGGCCTTTCCCGGTAATAAATATCATTACGTACCGGTATCACCGTATTTAGTCCATCATTACCACCGCTGAATTGTATTACTACAACCACTTTATTACCCGGCGGAACCATCATCGGTTTTTCAAAAGCCTTTAAAAATTTAGGCAGCATAAAAGTAGCCGTGGCTAATGACCCGATCTGTAAGAATTCTTTGCGTTTGATAAGCATTTTTAAAAGCTTTTAGCCTTTAGCTGTTAGCTGTTAGCTAAAGGCTAACGGCTAAAAGCTAACTGCAAGATTAACATAATTGATATTCCGGTGTTGCCATCAGATTTACTACTGCACTCTTAATATAGTTCTCCCGGCTTGCGGTATTCACATATTTATCCAGCACAGCATTGCTTACCTGTCCTTTAGTCTGCAAAACAGTATCGGCAATTGATTCCAGCAATTTCTCTCTTGGTGTTTTTTCAAATATCTTATTAACTGCATCCCATTGTATTTTAGCGGTTCCAGCCTTAACAGTTTCCTTCAGTTTATTAGCCGCCTGCATCATCTGGCCCATCATTACATCATCATCGGCCTTAGCCATAATATCAATGGCGTCATTTGCCGAAAATATCAGTGGAATACGAAGCCGAAGCATTAACGAACTGCTGTCTATCCAGTTTTTGCCACCCGGCCAGCCCGCTACGTTAGGCGGATAGAACAATACCTGGCCCAATGCCCGCTGAAATAATAATTGAGACTGATCATTTTCCATCTGCATGGGTAATAACCTTCTTATACCGGCCAATAACTCGATCGGTGATTTTATTTTGTTGCCGACATTTTTTTCATCGTAAAACCAGTTGCTGTTGTATATATCTTCAAGTAATTTTGAGATATCATACCTATTACTATAAAAACGATCACTTAACCATTGCAGGTCGGTGGTGTTCACATTTTCATTTACAAAGTGGCGGTATATTTTTGTAGTTATATAATCAGCGGTCTTGTAATTCTCCAGGAGGATGTTCAGAATATCATCACCATTATAATTACCCGTTTTGCCTAAAAAGGTTTTGCTCCCATTATCATGCTGGTTTCTCCTGAATACAAATTCGCCCTGTTGATTAAAGCCCCATCCTGTAAAAGCACGGGCAGCTTCCTTTACATCATGCTCGGTATAATTACCACGGCCCAATGTAAAGAGTTCCATCACTTCCCGGGCAAAATTTTCATTGGGATGCGATTTACGGTTCTGCTGGTTATTTAAAAACTGCAGCATGGCAGGCGATTTACTCACCGCCTTCAGCATATCACCAAAATTTCCAAGGGCATTGCTCCGTATGATATGTAAAAGCTCCTGCTGAAAAAAACTGTTTTGAATACGGCAGGCAAAATGGCCATGCCAGAAAAGACTCATTTTTTCCCTCAATTGGGCTTCGCTGTTTATCATGGTATCCAGCCAGCGAAGGTTCATTTCCCTTAGGTCATCTCTCGACTTCTCCCTCCTTTTCTTACGCAGGTCCGCATTGCTCATGGTATCCATTTTCATATCGTAATCCTCAGCGGGGTTCTTGGTTACCTCAATTTTTTCAACAGGTTTGGAGGAAGTTTTTACAAGGAGTGCCCATAGTGACTTTTGAGATAATGTATCAAGCGTAGCTGCATTTTCGGCCATAGGGCCAAAAGCACTTCGCCAAAGTAAATGCTGATTTTTTAAACGATTGGAAACCGCCATAATAGTAGAATGGTTTTTAACTGATCAAGTGAACTTTTCTGTGACTGTTTAAATGTCCGTAAGTTTAATACCGCTAATAGTTATTGCAAAATAAAAAAAGAACCCGGTATTTACCGGGTTAGCGCCTTATTAATAAAATATCTTAAAATTAAAATTTTTGCACTGTTTTCTTAATGCCTGAAAAAACACCCTTCCATACCAGGTTAAAGAAGGACTTTGTTACATCCCGTTGAAAATTGATCTCCCCGGTTCGGATCACATCTTTTTGTGGATTTGCATTCTTTATAAGTGCATTGGAAAGTATACTCATCAAGCTTTTCTTTTTCATTTCTGCAGAATCTTTCTTCAGCAGTTCTACTTTAAGATCATTATATAAAAAAACAACCGAGCCTGTAGTATTGTAATCGTTGCCCTTCATATTAAATGTAAGTTTATTTACATGTCCGCTTTTTATACTAGCCATACCCAAGGGTTCTATCATGGGATTTAGAGAAGGTCCGTTAAAACTTCCGGCTTCACCAGAAACTTCAAAAACTCCATTGGCACTGTTAAGTGGAAGTTTCCACACGGAATGCATCGGGGTTAAACCCATAAAGCTGGCATTGGCATCCAGCGTAAGCAAATTATCCTTGCTGATAAGTTCTTTGATGTTGGTTACGTTAGATATTGTACCCCGGATATTTTTAAAAAATACAGTTCCTGTTTTTTTTGACAGGTCACTTCTTTCTTTATAACTAACCAGGCCATCTTTTATAAAGAGCTGTTTTACACTAAAAGAAAATTTTATCTTTTCTAATAATTGATGTGGATATTTTCCCACTTTACTGGAAAGATCCGGAGCCACAAACCTGTCCCTGTAAACTTTAAATATGGGTTGCAGGGTTGCCGTATTTGCCTGCAATTTTTTTTGTGTAAGTAAGAGCTTGGTATCTATACCCGTTAATAAAATATTATTCAGTTGCAGGTTATACAGGTCTTCCTGGTGGCGAAGGCTTTTTGAGAATGCAGCTTCCGACATTGTAGGTATCATTGTAAAATATTTTATCCGCATAGATGAATTCCCATTGTCTATGTCGAAAGGGCCTACATTCATCTTATACCGCTTATTGTCCGTCATAAAAGAAAAACCATCTGCCGACAATGTCCACTTACTGTTACTTATGAGGTTTTTTACATTGGTACCTGAATCCAACTTCTGGATATCGGAAGCATTAAATTTTACATTGGTAAGAATGAATGGGGCTTCTTTAGGTTCTTCCCTGTTATAGATCACGATTTTAGTATTCTTGATAGACACCTTATTTAATAGTGCTTCATTAAAATAATTATTATCGATCTGCACATCATCATTGGTGGTATCTGCCTTATTTCTCTTTTTTCGGTAAAAAGTAAGCAGGCCGCCATCACTGGTAAGTGACTCAGCCCTTAGCTGCTGGTTAATAATGAACGCATCTGTAGAGATATTATTTATAGTTGTATTATTCACATCGAAGACCACTTCAGCTTTTTCATTTACCTGCTGAAATTTTTTAAGGTGAATAAATCTGCCGGGTGCGTTGTATTCAACATCAGTAAAGGTGGCTAGATTCTTATCGCCTTTTAAATTAACCTCTTTTACTTTTGCCACAATACCTTTTATAAAATAACTTAAAATATTTTGATAATCTTTTGTACTGTCTATCTTAAAATTTTTTAACTGAATACCAATATCTTTAAGTGCAGTATGTGGTGATCCTGTTTTATCTGAAAAGAAAAGACTCCCGTTCTCAATGATTATTTCATCAGCCTTTATATTATTGAATTTACCCAGCAACTTTTCATAAATAGCCATACTGTCGGTACTGGTCAATAATTTCTTTTCTTTTTTGCCAGACCGGATAACAAATATTACAGGACGTTTTATGAGAATTGATTTTGCCTGTACGGAAGTATTATTGAGCAAGCTGGCAATATCAGCACCCCTGATGGATACTTCATCAATCAGCACATTAAAAACAGTGGATTCCGATGCAGTATCATAAAGTTTTAATTGCCTTTCCAGTGAATCGGATTGTAATGCTATATTATAGAAAGATGCGTTTCCATTTACTTCATCTATGAAGGAGCTATCGTAGTGTATATAATATAAATTGCCGGTGCCTTTATTAACAGCATTTTCAATACTGTTTTTAATGATGCTTTTTTTGTATTGCTGCCAATATATCCAACCTCCAACAAGTGCCAGCACAACTACAATCAGGGTTATCTTAAGGTACTTTTTCAAATAATATTTTTTTCAGCACTTTAAAAGGGCAAGCCCAGTGCAATGTTTAAAATCAGGTTTTCTCTTCTCCAGGAGCCGCTGCCAAAATTGATTTGGTTAAATACCCAGCGCTGGCCATCCGGTAAATAAGGTTTTCGCAAGGGAATGCCCAGATCGGCCCTTATTATAAGTACATTAGCATCAAAGCGCAGGCCAATACCAGTGGCCACTGCAATTTCTTTAAACCATTCCCTGCTTAGCTGTCCTGCAGACCCAAAGAGCAAGGTGTCTTTTGTCCATATATTTCCTGCATCTACAAAAATAGCTGTACTGATATTACCTGTAACAGGTATCCGTATCTCGGAACTCAGCAATAGCTTATAATCGCCTCCAATGATCTGGTAAAAACGCTGATCGTTAGCCGTTGGTTTGTAAGTACCCGGCCCCAGGTTACGAACCCGGAAGCCCCTTATAGAGCTTGCCCCTCCTATGATATATTGCTTGGCAAAAGGCAATAACCTGGAATTGCCGTATGGGAGCCCAATACCCACCATGGCCCTGCTTGCCCAATCCCATTTATTAGGTAATGACCTGGTGTAATGCAGGTCAAAATCTGTTTTTACATATTGTGCAAACGGTGTATTAAAAATTGTTTTCTCCCTGAAATTTTTTGCGCCTGTTATTAAACCTGCAATATTTCCGGAAAGGTCGATACTGGTATTAAAATAAAGCTTATTTTTTCTTTTGCCTAACCCGTTATTATAGGTATAAGAAAAGAAACTTCCCAGGATAACTTCTGAGTAAACATTCAGTAATAAACCCGGTGAAACCAATGCCTGTTTATAAAAAGTATCAGTTACATTGCTTGCATTTAAATAACTGACCGCTATAGGTGCAAGTGTATATTCCCTGCGTATGTCTGTCCTCCAGGTAAAATCATATTGAAAGCGGAAAAGGTTTTTGGTATAGAACAATTGCTTGCGGTACAATTCATAACCCAGCAATAAATTAGTGTTTGGCGGGTAGAAATTATTCTCTTTGATCTTTAGAAAAGGTATTGCATACCTTGGAATTTTTAAGCTTGCTTCGGCACCAATACGAAAGTTGTTGTTGTTTTTCAGTGAATCTGCAACAGAAACCTCGAAGCCGGTATATGCTTTTATTGAAAGTAATTCTGCACCGCGGAATGTGTTCCTGTTCTTCCAGTTCACACTTAACTGGGCACCTAATGAATTATTTTCTTTTGAAAAAGCAGCCAATTCACCCTGCAGCGATTTCTTTTTAGCAGGTGTAAGATAATAATATACATTCATCCGGTGCAGGTCGCCGGAATCTATTAAAGGTTCGAAACGGTTTTTTACAAACTTAAAAGTACCCAGGTTTATAAACCGGTTTAAGGTTGAATTTTGCTCCCTGCTGTTGTACAGGGTACCCGGCCTGTATGTAATAGTTTGTGCAAAGAGCTGCGGCTTAAATTTCTTTGCTGAATCTTTAATAATAAGTCCATCAAATTTTATAGCTCCAGTCATCGTGGTATCTAACTGCTCAGAAACCAGTGAGTAATTTGGAAACACAATGATCTTGTTTATCCTGTATGGATGCTTTGCAGCATCAGGAATATTTTTTTTAACGTTCAATAAAAGCTCTACCTGCCTGTTGCCGATGGTACTGTCGGCATAAGCCATCAGGTAATCAGGATTAAAATAATAATAACCTTCTGTTTTCAGGAAAAGATCGAGGCGGTCTCTCTCTGCACTGATATCGCTTAAGCGGTATGGCTGACCTGCTTTTAAAATACTGCCCTCCTTTTGTCTTTGTTCAAGCAATTTTAAAAGATCAGAACTATCACTTACCCAGGTTATATTTCTTATGGTATATTGTGGTTGTACCTGAGCTGTATAAATAGCCTTCGTAAAATAACTGATGTTGACTGTATCGCCCTGTACGGTAGTATGAAAGTAGCCGGTATTTTCCATGAATGCCTGCATATTTTCGGCAGTTACTTTTGCATTAACGCGGCTGCTTAGTATCGGGGCCTCTCCTAACTTCTTCCTTAAAAACTGGCGCAGGCCTCTTTCAGTTTTTTCGGGATCTGGTTCGCCAAGGAAGTACCACCACCAAACCTTATAAGGCTGGCCAAGTAAAAATTTATTCCTGCGTGGAGTTATTGCCTGCTTAATATGATTGGCCAACTTCCTGTTTGTTCCTTTTGTTTCAGGATGCTTTTCAACCTTCACTGTGGCACCTTTGTACAACTTTTCACCTGCTGGTAAAAAACGTCTTACACTGCAGGATGATACAGTTATTAATAAAAAAACCGCTATGGTATATAATGCTTTCATTTAAAATTTCCAGTTCGTTTATTTTCGTTTTCTTACAAACAATTCACCGAATTTATCATAGTCCATGGTTACCACAAACCCAAGTCCCGTTTCTACTACATAACCATCAAGCACAACTTCAAACTGGTTTTTCCGATAAGCTTTCAATAAATATTTTCCATCCTTGGTAAGTTTATAACCAATGGTAATATCCGGCAAAAAATTACTGTTGGCTTTTGAGGCAGCATCGGCCTGCCCCTGTACACCAAAATTCTTACCAATGGAAACCGTTAACCGGTCATCTAAAAATGTTTTACTTAATGCAACATTCAGGTCGGTGCGTTGTGAATTGCCCCCGTTTGCGTAATCACGGTAAGTATTCAGGTTAAGATCAATATCCACTCCCTTTAGTAAGTTGCCGGCAATTTCATTTAAAGCTGATGATAAAAACTGGCTTACACTATGGCGGGCTATATCACTGAAGTCGTCGCCGTTTCCTTTAAAGAAATCACTGCTTTGCTCTCCTACAAAACGTCCCAGTAATAACAAAGCGAAAACCTGCTTGTTGGTTGCGGCTTCATCTCCTCTTATCTGTGCAAGTTTATTTTCAATAGTAGTTCTTAGTTCGCTGCTCATTACCGAGCTTTCTTCAGGCAACTGTATATCAAACTTTATTTCGGGCCTGTTAAGCACACCGGTAATATAAAGTTTTACCCTGAACGGTATTTTCTGATTAAATGAATTGGCAAGAAATGGATCTACACTGCCCACTTCATTATCCAGCAGATCTCTGGCAGAGGTATTCACAATATAGGTTGCTGTGATATTTGCACGGGCACGCATGGGTTCGCCTGCAAAGGTGATGGTACTGCCTCTTTCCAAAATGAACTTACGCTGCAGGAACTGGTAATTAAAAACATAATAACCATTATCCAGTTCATAAACTCCGGCAAGTACAATGTTACCCCCAGGGTCAACACCGGCATTGAGCAAGGCATCACCCTTTACTTTTATTTCATCACCGGTAACCGGGTCAATAATAATAGTAAGCGTAGCGTCTTTTTTAATTTCTACATTCAGGTTATAATTAAGGAACTGGGCAAAGTTAGATCCCGGCTCTTTCTCTTCCACAAATGGAATAACCGGCGGGTTAACATCAAAAGTATCCCTGTCAATGAACCGTACAATTGTTCTGCCTTCATCTTTGCTGTAGCTGCGCTCAGGTATCACAATAGTAACATTACTCCTGTCTTTTACCGCAATATCTCCTTCTATATTGGGTCTTACTGAAGTACCAGTAATCTTGATATCAATATCAGCAGCAGCATATCCATACAACTCGCTGTTAATGGCCTTGGGAGCATTCATCACTATAAAATCCTTTGCTTTAAGATCAAGGTCAAGATCATAAGTCTTTGTTTTATTTACGGATACTGTACCGTTTATTTTAAGTTCATTATTCAAAGTATCATGAACAATAAAATTACTCATGGTAACAGCGGGGTAATCAAACACGATCTTCTGGTTATCAATTTTAAATGCGGTACCCAATTGTGCAATGGTAAATTTTGTGGTGTCAAAAAACAAAGTACCATTCCACCGGGGATCCGAGAACTTGCCATTCATTGTAAAATCGCCGTGCATATTACCGGTTGCATTTTTAATGCTGCCCATGGTAAATCCCTGTATTGTTGCTATGTTCAACCTTTTTATATCCGCTGTGGCATCAAATTCATTTAGCTCATTGTTTAAATAATAATTTCCTTTTGCACTGATGTCGTTCCCGTTTCCGGTTATAGCTAGGGTTGCAGTAACATTATTTTCTGATTGCTTGGTTGCCCATGCAGATAGGTTACCAATAGGCTGTTGCTTAATGGCCAAATCTGTAATCGTAAGTGAACCGGTAAAAGCCGGTAACTTTTTATAAAGATCATTTACCTCAAGCCGGGTATCCATGATACCTGCAATTAAAACAGTATCCTTGTTGAGGATAGAACTGATATTTTTTAAATTGAAATTATCAATTAAAATATCAATAGGGCTGTTTGCCACCTGTTGCCTGCTGTTGATAAAGATCCTGGATGTATCGCTGGTGATCAAAAAATTATGAATGATCAATCCCTGCTTTGAATAATTGATATAGTTATCTGTAGATACATTCCATCTTTCGTAATTAAGCAGCAGGCTATCTATCAGCCTGAATGAATAAACATCATTTTTGTTATATACCGAGGCTTTCAATCCAAACCAATCCTGTTTCCTGTCATCCTGTGTAAGTGCATTCACCAACAGGCTATCGTTAGCTGCACTTCCGTTTAAGGTAGTACCATAAAAAATATTATTTGCAGAACGCAGTGTATCAAAATTCACCACATAATTTATACGTTCATTCTTTGATTGAATATTTAAATTGCCATTTCTTATTGTATAATTATCGTAGGCTACCAGTGGAGCAGTTACAACAAGATTTAATGCGCTATCCCTATTTGCGGAGACAAAGCTTCCTTTGAAATCAACATCTGCATAATTTTGTAAACCAGGCACAACGGCTGTTACAATAGGGTGATATTTTACAAGCCCCGAAAAAGTTACCTGCTGATCAGGAATATTTATAACAACAGGCGCAACAGCAATTTTATAATAATGATTGATGTACTGTATCACTGCCTGATCTATCTTATCATAATCAAAAGCACCGTTTGCCTGAACGCTTGCAAAAGGTGCATAAAAATCAATATCATCTACACCAGCGGCAGATGTTGCAACCAATGAAATACTATCCAGCAAATAAAAGTTTTTGCCAAGTTGCATTCTTACTGTATCAATCACCGTATTAATATCCAGGCTGCGTGGCTGCAGGCTGTTGGCTCCTATGTTGGCATACAATGAAAAATTCAACGTGTCCTTATATAGGTTCAATGCCTGTAGCCTGGCCGTATCTGCATTTACAAAACCATTTACTGCCGGGTATTGATTACGCACATTTAAATTCAGATCATATTGCAGCTTTAGATTAGGATCATCTATTGACCCCTTGCTGTCAATTATACCATCATTGAAATTGGCAGCTATTTCTGCATTTTGATAATTGTAGTTTTTGTATTGCATCTGTTTTATAGAGGCAATAATATCTGACTGCATCGTTTTATAATTCAGACCTCTTCCTTTTAGCTTGAAGGAGCCCGTTACTTTTCCCAATACACTGTCCTGGCTTATCAGTTTACCAACATCGTAATTTTTTGTTGTAATAAACAGGTCATAGGTTGATATTTCGGGGTATTGTATATTTTTAATAAAGCCCTTTACGGTAACCAATCCATAACTGCCATTCAATTTAAGATCTGCCACCAGGTCATTTACATTTCCTTTTAAAGTGCCGGTTATATAATTTTTTTCCGGAAGATTTATTTCAGGCGGCAAAGTACCTGGCGGTATTATGCCCATGATAAATTTTTTACTGAAGGCACTGTTCTTTATGGCAAAATCATAACTCAGCTTTCTTGGATCAGAAATATTCTTCAAAGAGAATTTGCCACTCACCATCATACCTTCTCCGCTGGCCACAATATCAGAAACCAGGTTCTCCCTGTTACCTTTTATTCGCCCCCGCAGGTTGATAATATTAGGTAGATGTGCAAAGGATTGCTGGTTCTCTTTTGGAATGAATTTTAAAAGATCAGATTTTCTAAAAATACCCTGGTCAATATAAAGGTCATAATAAAACCTGTTTGCATCAGTAAGATTGTATAAACTTCCATGCGCCCTTACACTGCTCCCTCCAAACATTAACTGCAGCGATGGCAAATATACCTGCGCCAGGTTTCCCCGTATCTCGGTATTAAAAAACACTTTGGTATTAGCAAACTGATCTGGCGGAAAATTTTTTTTGAGGGAGGGCAGCAGTAAATACAGGTCATTAAAAGCCAGGGTAGAATTATGCAGCATTGCAGCGAGCAAACTGTTCCGTGGATTTTTTGTTATGCCCGATAGGCTGTCGAATTTTATTTCGAAAAAATTCTGTAAAAGGGATTCTGGTGTTTTAACATACAGGTCAGTAGCAGAAATTATGGAATCGGTCATTAAAAAATTCAGGTGTGTGGTATCCAATGTAAAACCGCTTGTATCTTTAAAAGCAAGTTGCTTTACCATTCCCTGTGTCCTGTTTGCAGAATAAATAAGATCCGAGATATCGGTCTCCAGGTTCTTTACATTAAAATGCGCCGGATCAAGACCTCCTGCCCTGGCAATATTATTATCATCGAACCATATCTGGTTATTTGAAAGCGAAACCTGTTTTACATTAAAATACCAGGGTGCTGTTTGGGTTGTTGTATCAGTAAGTTTTTTTCCGGGTTTGCTCAGGGGGTTTATAAACTGAACAAAAGAGCTATCTAGCAATAATGAATCTGCTGTTCCCACAGAGCGGGGAAGATCAAAAAGCGCATTTGTCAGGCCCAGGTGTTTTACCTTGTTGGTATAATACATACCGGAAATCTTATCCTTTACGGAAACATTCACATCTCTTAATTGAAATTTTTCGGCTGTAATGAATAAACCATTCCCGGGCAAACTATCTAATGTTCCAGGCTCATTAACAGAACTATCTTTTTTGGCTTCCTTATACATGGTCATATCAAAATCAACCTGCGATGCCCTAAAATACTGTATGGCAAAATCTGTTCTTTCAGGTCTGAACCTATTTAGTGACGCATCCAGATCTTTTATATAAGCAGTAAAATCCACCCCATCTCTTTTATCACTGTATTTTAATAACACCTTGTCAAAGATCAACCTGGTTAAAGTTAATTTCATTTCAACTGTATCCTGGTCCACTTTTACAATTGGTTTATTTCCTGCAAAAGCATCGAGGATGAACTGGTAATTAAATGAAGTGTCATTTTCGGATCGCTGTACATTAATAACAATATTTTGAAAAGCGACTTCCCTGATATTTGTAAAACCAAATGCCAAACGGAACATATCTACATCCACATATATTTTTTCGCCGTATAGCAAAGTGTCTTTGTTCTTATCTTCTATATAAACATTATTTATCTCTATCCACTTGGGCAAACTGTAATCAATAGAGCCTATATTAACTTTTGATTTAAACTTATCCTCCAGGTAAGATTGTACCTGGTTTTTTACAACCCGGCGGCCCATTGGCATGTTAATAAACAACAAAAAAAGGCATACCAATATAGCTACGCTGATGAACAGGTACAATACTGATTTGCCTACCTTTTTTATTATTCTTTTATAAGACATTTAAAACACCGGTCTGGTAATCTTTTACTGAAATAAGCAGCTTAAGAACCTAATCCAGTTTTGGGTTGTATTACAAATAAGAAATAATTGTGCCAGTAAAGTATTTTCCTGCTGCTTTGGGTTAAAAAACAGTTAGTTAGCTCTCAATACCCTATCCCCCGTAAACCTTTTTAGATTTTTTGGGGGCGGTGCCGGCCAGTTTCTTTTCAACAGGCGTTTTAGGAGCTATGCTTTTTTTATCGGAGGGCAGATGCGGAAAGCCGGGAAAATCCTGATCTATATGGGAATCGGGACTTTTTTGCACATCCTCTTCTTTCATTTGCTTTGAATTTGCCATCATGATCTTAGTGTTTTAATAGTTTACTTATGAATTGGTTTATTTAAACTCCACTTAATAAGGGATCTATTAAATTGAAGCCATAATTATACCAACTATCCGCTTTTTCAGTTTAGTACTTTATTTTATCAGGGAAATATTTTCCCATTTAAGGTTATAGCGCATTGCCAGACCATACAGCTATAGTCTATAAATATATTTTAATTTCCATCCATCTTTTGTAAATTACGAGATGCAGGTAAGAGCTTTTAAATATCTATCCCCGGTAATAATATACCTTCTTGCCTGGTTCTCATTAACAGGAACCGGCTGGCTAACATGGACACCCATGTTATACGCCTGGGTATTGATGCCCATAACAGAACTTTTTTTGAGCCCTGATAAAAAAAACCTGAGTACAGCCGAAGAAGAATTGGTTAAAAAAGACAGCATGTATGATTACCTGCTTTACATGATCGTAACCTTACAATTTATTGCAGTTTTTATTTTTCTAAATGCTATGAGAGCAGATACACTTACCTGGTGGGAAATAACAGGACGCATTTTTAGTATGGGTTTATTGTGCGGCACTTTTGGTATTAATGTAGCACATGAACTTGGACATAGGGTAAAAACATACGAACAGTTTTTTGCAAAAGCACTTTT
>JBBSJI010000055.1:0-19825 GCA_038257425.1 Chitinophagales bacterium | reverse complement strand
TTTTTTCTGTTCATCTATCATCGTTTGCTGTTCCTGCACTGCTTTCACAAGCGGCACTACAAACTCGGCATAGCGCAAACCATACATGTCGTTTTCGTTTTTCGGTGCATCCACTCCGCTGAAATCGAAGCCAAGTTTTTTAGCCGCTGCTTCCACTTCCTGGGCAATGAAGCCGGTAGTTATTCCTGAATAATTATCCCCGCTCATGAATTCCGTACCTGGATTTTTCTCTTTGATTTTATTTCTGTTCTTAGTTATTCCGGTGAAGTCGTTTATCTTATTGCGGCTTAGTTGATAAGTTACCGGCCGCAGTTGAGTAATGAAATTTAAACCGGGCACATTATCCGTTACATTTTCTTTGAAGCGTGCATCACTTAATGTTGTCCATCCCACTTGCCCGCCAATGGAATTGACAAAAGTATTTCCGATTCGCACCTGGTCATTAGCGGTTCCGGTGGCATCAATACCAAAGCAATTTGTGTTAAAGAGATTGCCGGAATTCGGTCCTGTGTTGTAACCAACAGCGGTATTATAAGAACCGGTAGTGTTATTATTCAGGGAAGTTGAACCTACTGCAGTGTTTTGAACACCGGTGGTGTTGGAAGTAAGCGCCTGCAATCCGTTGGCGGTATTGGAGTATCCTGTGGTGTTGGAATAAAGCGCCCTATATCCGAGAGCGGTATTATAAATTCCATTGTTTGTAGCAGTCGGCTGGTTGAAATAAAGGGCTTCTCTTCCTACGGCTGTGTTGTAACTGCTCCAAGCCACACCACCATTATTAAATGATTGAGTATATAATGAACTATTGCCGATGGCGGTATTATCACTTGCTGTGGTGTTGGAATAAAGCGCAGACATTCCGTTGGCGGTATTCCATTGTCCTATGGTGTTGGAATAAAGCGTCTGAAATCCGTTGGCGGTATTGAAATTTCCTGTGGTGTTTAAATAAAGCGCACTCAATCCGTTGGCGGTATTACTGCTTCCTGTGGTGTTGTAATAAAGCGCCTCCATTCCGTTGGCGGTATTTTGGCCTCCATTGGTGTTGGAAGCAAGCGCATACATTCCGTTGGCGGTATTTCTGTGTCCTGTGCTGTTGGAATAAAGCGCCTGATATCCGTTGGCGGTATTGTTGGCTCCTGTGATGTTGGAATAAAGCGCCCAATATCCGCTGGCGGTATTTTGGCTTCCTGTGGTGTTGGAAGCAAGTGCCTGCACTCCGTTGGCGGTATTTTGAATTCCTGTGCTGTTGGAAAAAAGCGCCCGATATCCGTTGGCGGTATTGTCGTATCCTGTGCTGTTGGAAGCAAGTGCCTGCACTCCGTTGGCGGTATTGTAGGCTCCTGTGGTGTTGGAAGTAAGTGCCTGCACTCCGTTGGCGGTATTTTGGCTTCCTGTGGTGTTGGAATAAAGCGCAATCATTCCGTTAGCGGTATTTTGGCTTCCTGTGCTGTTGGAAGCAAGTGCCTGCACTCCGTTGGCGGTATTGTAGAGTCCTGTGGTGTTGGAATAAAGCGCCCAATATCCATTGGCGGTATTTTGGATTCCTGTGTTGTTGGAAAAAAGCGCCTGATATCCATTGGCGGTATTTTGGAATCCTGTGCTGTTGGAAAAAAGCGCCTGATATCCGTTGGCAGTATTGTCGTATCCTGTGCTGTTGGATTGAAGCGCCTGCACACCGTTGGCGGTATTGTAGTTTCCTGTGCTGTTGGAAAGAAGCGCATGCATTCCGTTGGCGGTATTGTTGTTTCCTGTGCTGTTGGAAAGAAGCGCATTATATCCGTTGGCGCTATTGTTGGTTCCTGTGGTGTTGTAATAAAGCGCATTCATTCCATTGGCGGTATTGTTGATTCCTGTGCTGTTGGAATAAAGCGCATTTACTCCCGTGGCGGTATTGTTGATTCCTGTGGTGTTGTAACGAAGTGCATTCGATCCGTTGGCGGTATTTTGACTTCCTGTGGTGTTGGAATAAAGCGCAATATATCCGTTGGCGGTATTTTGGCTTCCTGTGCTGTTGTAATAAAGCGAATAATTTCCGCTGGCGGTATTGGAGTTTCCTGTGTTGTTGGTATAAAGCGACTGCACTCCGTTGGCGGTATTCCAACTTCCGGTGGTGTTGGAATAAAGCGCATTCATTCCGTTGGCAGTATTTTGGCTTCCTGTGCTGTTGTAATAAAGCGAATAATTTCCGCTGGCGGTATTTTGGCTTCCTGTGGTGTTGGAAAAAAGCGCCTGCACTCCGTTGGCGGTATTCCAACTTCCGGTGGTGTTGGAATAAAGCGCATTCATTCCGTTGGCAGTATTGTAGTTTCCTGTGCTGTTGGAAAATAATGCTTGCTGTCCTATGCCTGTATTGAAATTATTTCCTGAATTTGAATTACCGGACTGGTAGCCGAAAAAAGTATTTCCTGCTGTGGCAACATCTATTCTTCCTGCCTTTTGGTTGTTTACTCTTATAGTAAAAGGTATGTTATCGGTGGTGCCGATGAAGTTGGTGCCGTCAACGGTGCCTGCATTGCCGCTAAGCCCCCAGTTTTTATTGTCGCCTACTCCTTTCCAGATTGTTGAGCTATTGTCCCAATAATAAAAGCCTGGCAGGTTTGTGCCTGCGGTTGTGGTTAAATAAAGCAACATTCCGTTTTGATTTGCTGTTGGGTTGGCCGGAAAAACATTTACCCTGGGTACAAGCAGGCCATCCTGGTTGGTGGGTGCGGCCGCATTAGATGCTGAGATATCTAATTTTGCATTTGGTACCGCTGTGCCAATGCCTACATTTTGTGCAATTAATATTTGTGAAATGATAATGGCAGGGAATAATAATATTTTTTTCATGTTGAAGTTTTTTAAGAAGACGAGTAAACAAATGTAAATAAGCTAAAAACTTAATCCATCACCCGAAACAGTGATTTTAATCAAGCAGGTAATAATCACCTGAAAGGGTGATTTTAAGCAGATTGTTTGATTTTGCGAAAGAGAATGTCAACCTTTATGAAGATTACTGTACATAATTTAATTCATGGCATTTTTACGACTATACTTTTTTCCGGTGCTGATTACAATGTTTGTATGTATTTACACCTTAGCACAATCCATACCCGATAGTGTATTGCAAAAATTAAATAAGGCTGCCAATGATTCTGCCAGGGTTATTATATTATTGGAAACCGGGGAATCAATTGAGGCTACATCGCCTGCAATAAGCTTCAGTTATTACCAGCAAGCCTTATCGCTCAGTAAAAAAATAAATAATGCCAAATGCATATTGTCTTCTTTGCATGATATAGGTATTTGTTATATTGAATTGAATAAACTGGATAGTGCTATTATGACATATGAACAGGCCATCCCCTTTGCCCAAAAATTAAAGGATACAATTATGGTAGCAAGAATTATGGCGAATATTGGAAATGTTTATTTACACAAAAAAAATCCTGATATAGCTATCCATTATTATTTACAATCGGCCCGTTTATGGGAAACAGCAGCTAATCAGCAATGGCTGCCTCTTTTATATTCCAATATTAATTCACTACTGAATGACCAGAAAAAATATGCCAGTGCAATTGAATTTGGGAATAAAGCAATTGCTCTGGCAAAGAAACAAAGGGATTCCCTATCACTTATTAATGGTTTAATAAATCTTTCTGACACCTATGGCTATACCGGCATGTTTGAAAAGCAATATGAATTGTTGCAGGAGGCGTTACCATTAGCCATGAAAAGCAAACAAATTGAAAGAATCGCTGCAGTATACAAGGGCCTGGGTGATTTCTATTTTAAGAAGAAACAATACCGGCAATCTTTGTTGAGTTACCTGGAAGGCCATAACTATGTTCAGCAGATGGGAAATAAATATCTTCTCTCTACATCCTGTTGCAAACTGGCACAATCATATCATTTACTTAACCAAAATAATAAAGCGCTTCAATATATTCTGCAGGCCGAGAAAATAGCAGATGAAGTAGGAGCAAGAGCCGATCTGAAAGAAATATACCTGACAAGGGCTGAGATTGAACAACAGGCAGGTAATTATAAACTGGCCAGTGAATATTTTTTAAAAACATTAACCCTTACTGATTCTTTATTTAAAGCAGAGACCAGTGAAAAAGTTGCTGAAGTGGAAGCTAAATATCAGAACGAAAAAAAACAACAGGAAATTCTGCAATTAGAAAAAGATAAAAAAATACAGTCCTTATCCATCAAACAAAAATCAACCCTTAATTATATTTTGTTCGGTTCTTTAGCTGCTTTACTGATCGTTGGTTTTTTGGGCTACAGGAATCTTCGTCATCGCCAGTTATTATCTAAACAACAGGATGAGTTGCAGCAACAACAAATACGTGAACTGGAAAAAGACAAACAGTTGGTAGCAGTTGATTCCATGTTGAAAGGACAGGAAGAAGAACGGAGCCGGCTGGCAAAGGACCTGCACGACGGGTTGGGTGGTTTATTATCAGGTGTAAAATTTTCAATCAGCAATATGAAAGATAACTTAGTAATGACCCCGGATAATATGACTGTGTTTGAACGGTCATTGGATTTAATTGACACATCTATAAAAGAATTGCGCAGGGTTGCACATAATATGATGCCTGAAATGCTGACAAAGTTTGGACTGGATGAAGCAGTAAAAGAATATTGCAATACCATCAACGTAACAAAATTACTTATTGTAAAATACCAGTCACTCGGGATGGACGAAAGGTTAGATAAATCAATTGAAATAATTATTTATCGTATTATGCAGGAGTTATTGAATAATACAATGAAACATGCTGGGGCAACAGAGGTATTTGTACAACTGATAAAAGAAGGCGGTAGATTGAATATAGTGGTTGAAGATAACGGCAAAGGGTTTGATACAAGCCTGGTGGAAAATAATAAAGGTGCTGGCCTGGTGAATATACGTTCGAGGGTTGATTATTTGAAAGGCCGGTTGGATATTCATGCGGAACCCGGCAAAGGAACATTGATAAACATAGAATTTAATGTTTGATTATGATACGTGTATTTATTGTTGATGACCATCCTGTCGTAATTGAAGGCATTCATTCTTTATTGCAAAATGAAAAGGATATTGAATGGGCCGGACAGGCTATGAATGCAGCATCCTGCCTGGGTTTTTTTGTAAACCATACGGCCGATGTTGTTTTAATGGATATTAGTATGCCCGGTATGGATGGGGTGGAATTATGTGCAGTGATGCAGGAAAAGTATCCCGGCATTTTTATTTTGGGTTTAAGTACTTTCAACCAGGGCTTGTATATTAAAAAGATGATGGAAAACGGCGCATCGGGTTATATATTAAAGAACTCATCGAAGGAAGAACTGCTGAAAGCTATACATACGGTACATGACGGCGGTATTTTTTTTAGTGGCGAAGCAGGAGAAGCATTGATAGCGTACCAAAAATCTTCGAAGGCTGAATTACCTGAACTATCGCCCCGGGAAAAAGAAATTTTGCTGCTGATTGCAGAAGGATATACTAACCCGCAAATTGCAGAAAAAATATTTTTGAGCCCGTTTACAGTAGATAGTCACCGAAAAAATCTGCTGGCAAAGTTTGGCGTAAAAAATACGGCTGCTTTAATTAAAATGGCCGCACAATTACAGTTGTTGTGATTATTGCCTTGTGATTTCGACGCAGGAGAAACCTTTTTAAACGTACATAACTACTCAAAATCTTTATACAGCAAATATTTCTTTCTTATTACTTTAAAATTACTCAGTGCAGGTTCCCAGCTTTTTCTTATTTCAATTTCAGATTTTCCATCTTTAACCTGTTGCTGAAATAAACTGTTGCCTGCGAGCTTGTTTATAAAATTATTTTTTAAAAAGAAAGTATCCTTGCCGGGGAATAATTTGTAGGCTTCAATAAAATATTTCAATTGTATTTTATTATCCAGCATTTTTAAAACTTCTTCATTACTGCCACTTACATTCCATCCATAGCATTGCTGGAAAAAACATTTGCTGTTCTTTGCCCCGGCATTTGGCTTGGGGGTAAATGCGTATAAATTTTTAGGCAGCGTGGGGTGTCCAAATATCTGGAATGGTTTATCAGTTCCCCGCCCTTCACTCATTACGGTCCCTTCAAAAAAGCAGGTGGAAGGGTAGAGGTAAATACTCTGCATCTCTTTTAAATTGGGCGAAGGCATTACCGGCAAAACATACTTTGTGTTATGATCATAATTTTTGCATTTGATGTATTGAACATGAAATGGAGTATCGGGCGTTGGGTTTGTGCTGATATTGTAGGCATTTATGTCATTGGCCTTTTTAGATAAAAGTTTTTCACCGGTAAGAAACAAGGCATATTCTGCAATAGTCATCCCGTAAACAATAGGAATGGGCTGCATGCCGATAAAACTTTTAAAGTTAGTATCCAGCACCGGGCCATCTACATAAAACCCATTGGGGTTTGGCCTGTCTAATATCAATAATGGTTTATGATTTTCAAGAGCTGCTTCTAAAAAATATTGCAGTGAAGAAATGAAAGTATAAAAACGTACACCTACATCCTGTATATCAAAAACCAAAACATCCACTCCTTTAAAATCTTCGGGGGTTGGTTTTTTGTGGGTACCGTACAAACTGATGACAGGCAACCCTGTTTTTTTATCTTTTGCATCACCTACATGTTCACCTGCATCAGCATCGCCACGGAATCCATGCTCGGGCCCGAATATTTTCACCACGTTGATACCACTGCTTAGCAGGGTATCAACCAGGTGGGTATTTTTTACCATACTGGTTTGGTTGGCGAAAACAGCTACAGCTTTACCTTTAAGCATAGGCAGATAAACCTGCATTCTTTCTGCACCTGGTATTACTGGATTGCTGACCTTTGTTTGTGCAGCAACCAGGTAACAATTAAACAATACAGCAATGCAACAGTATTTTAACTTTTTCATCCTGCTAATTTCACAAAAACTTTTCATTCGGAGGTATTAATATGGTAATTTGCCCCCGTTTTAACAGAACCTGCCTTTTTTCTTCATATATCTAATAGAATAAAACCGGTAGCAGGAATAATTCAAAAATCAAAAGTAAAAAAGTAACACATGAAACAGGTAAAAGAAGGTGATGTAGTAAAAGTACACTACACAGGCAAATTAGTTAATGGTGAGCAGTTTGATTCTTCAGTAGGCAGGGAGCCATTGGAGTTTACTGTGGGCGCCGGACAAATGATAAAAGGTTTTGATGCCGCCATGCCCGGTATGAACCTGGGCGAAAAGAAAACAATCACTATCGCTCCCGAAGATGGTTATGGAGCAAGAAGTGAAGAAGCTATTATTGAGTTTCCAAAAGAAAATGTTCCGGCCGATATGAAACTTGAACCCGGCATGCCACTTACTTTAAGCAACCAGGCAGGTCAGCCGGTTCCGGTAATAGTTGTTGAAGTTAAAGATGAGGTGATCGTACTGGATGCCAATCATTTTTTAGCCGGACAGGAATTGATATTTGATATTGAGTTGGTAGAGATAGCGGAGTAAGCAATAGGCAATAGTAAATAGGCAATAATGTTGAACCTTAATCATAAAAAACTTAAAGCGTGGCAACTGGCTATTTTATTGTACAAAGAGATATTATTGCTTGTACGTAAATTGCCAAAAGAAGAACAATTCAATTTGATTTCTCAAATAAAAAGAGTCGCATTATCAATAAGTAATAATATTGCTGAAGGCGCAGCAAGAAAATCGGCTGCGGAACGAAAAAGGTTTTATGAAATAGCCCGGTCATCCGATGTGGAAGTTGATAATTGTTTAGAAGTTATTCTTGCTGCAAATTACCTGCCCATAGAAGACCTGGCTATTGCTGAGGATTTGGTTGAACAAATTTTTAAATTGCTTTCTAAAATGATTGATAATACCCAATAATTGTTAATTACTGTCTTTTACTTATTATTGCCTATTTACTAAATTATGATCCAGATCAGCCCCGACAGCATTGCCGACCGCTTTATGCGTTATGTACGGATAGATACACAAAGTGATCCCACAAGTACTTCGCATCCTACAACAGAAAAACAAAAAGACCTGAGCAGTTTATTGCTTAAGGAATTACATGGTATGGGTATTACCAATGCAACTACTGATGAATATGGTTATGTGTATGCAACCATCCCATCTAACAGCGACAAAAAAAATATACCGGCTATTTGTTTTTGTGCCCATGTGGATACTGCGCCGGATTGTAGCGGCACCAATGTAAAACCAATACTGCACCGGTATTATGATGGGAATGATATTGTATTGCCCGATGATACCGCACAGGTATTAAGGATGAGTGATTTGCCATATTTAAAGAATCATATCAATAGCGGGGTAATTACAACCAGCGGAACAACTTTATTAGGTGCTGATGATAAAAGCGGTGTGGCGGCCATTATGGAAGCGGCTTTATTCTTTATTCAAAACCCGGCAATAAAACATGGAGATATAAAAATTTTATTTACACCCGATGAAGAAGTAGGGCAGGGTACCGCCAAAGTGGATATGAAAAAACTGGGAGCTGCATTTGGTTATACACTGGATGGTGGCGAAGCCGGCAGCCTGGAAGATGAGACCTTTAGTGCTGACGGAGCGGTGATCACCATACATGGTGTAATTGTTCACCCGGGTTATGCAAAAGATAAATTAGTGAATGCATTAAAAGTGGCTGGCGCTGTTTTGGATGCCCTGCCAAAAAATGAATGGAGCCCGGAAACAACAGAGAAAAGAGATGGCTTTGTACACCCAACCGCAGTAAATGGTATTGCTGAAAAAGCAACCATACAATTTATTGTAAGAGATTTTACATTGGAGGGGCTGGAACAACATCATACAAGACTCAAAAAAATAGCAGCAGAAACTGTTGCAAAATTCCCCGGCGCTACGATGGAATATGCAGCACAGGAGCAGTACAGGAATATGAAAGCAGTTTTAGATAACCATACACAGGTAGCAGCCTATGCTGAAGAAGCTATACAAAGAGCGGGGTTAACGGTGAAGAAAGAAAGCATTCGTGGCGGTACGGATGGAAGCCGTTTCAGTTACATTGGCATGCCATGCCCCAATATATTTACCGGTATGCAGAATATACACAGCAAGTTGGAGTGGATAGGGACGAAAGATATGGCCAAAGCTGCCGAAACGATTTTACACGTTGCCATGATATGGGAAGAGCGGAGTTAAAAATCCTGAGCGAAGTAGACTGATTAAAACTTGTGCAGGTATTTTGTATACCACTCAGAGAAGGTCTCCATCTTTGTGGTGTTGCTTTGCATCCACCCGGTGTACACATCGTCTTTTGATTGTGTAATGTAATAGCTGAATGCTTCAGTATGGTTATTGCCGGCAAGGGTAGAAAAATAATCTACATAAAAATTCCACCAAAAGTCTTTCTTATCTTCTTTTAGGTCACTCAATATTTCAAATAAACTATTGGTCTTTTCTGCAAATAAAACATGCCAGGATTTATTTTTATTAGCTTCATTGATTTTTGCAGATTCTAAAGTAGTAAGCATTAACTCTGCAGTGTAAAATTCATCTTCAGCATCCAGCATTTTTTTTATTCCTTTTTTAAATTGATCTTCCAGGGCTAGTAACGCAGCAGTTGTTCTGTTTCCTTTTGGCTCAAGCAATAAAAAATTATACAATGCCAGAATGCCTTTAACTCTTTTATCCTGTATGATCATGCAATTGCCCAATAATAAATGACTGCTGGCATGGTGTGGGTTTATTTTTAAAGCTTTTTGTAAAGCATCTTCTGTGTCTTTATATTCTTTTAACTTAAATGAAGTAAGTGCCAGGTTATAATAAAGTAAATGATTGGTTGTAAATTTTTGAATTGCTTTCTTGTAAGTTTTTATAGCTTCTCTTGGTTTTCCTGAAAGATCTAAGGCAGAGCCTTTGAGAATGTAGGCCTGGTCCACATAACCTGAGCCTGCCGCTATCACTTTATCAGTATGTTTAATAGCATTAACATAATCCTTAATAGCCATGTAAGAAGAGGCCAATTCATAATTTGCATAGGCTGATTTGGGGTTAATCACCAGAGCCTTTTTATACAGGTCTATAGCAGCTTTATAATCACCTTTATCATACAGCTTGATTCCCTGGGTAATAAAATCATTAACTAAACCATCCTGGGCAAATACATTGCTTGCTAAAACAGAAAAAAGTATAAATAATTGTATTGATTTTTTCATAGCCACACTTTACAGAATTAGTTAATTTTTCTCCAGTATCTTTCTGTATTTCTTTTTGAGTTTAAAATTATTTTTGGGATCATCGCAATAGTCCAGTACTATTTTTGAAGCACCCAGTTCTACCTGCAGGGGTGCAGGCGTGGAATTTTTATTTTCAAGGCTGTATTTGGCCATAGCGGCAATATACAGGCTTAATAAATTTCTATCGGTACTTATCTCCGCAGCCATGCCATCCATATAAAAATGATAATTTTTTGTTCCCGCCATCCAGTTAGATAAAAAGACCAAAGCGCCTCCACGGCCGGCATCAACTTCAATAAATGGGGTAGTTAACAAAAAAGTTGCTGCTGATAAAGCCATCGGCTCAGTATCTATATAATCCTGCGGTTTTTCCAGTTTAATATCCTGGTAGGGATAGACTGGCTGGCTGTCAGCAACCTGGCTAAAACAAACCATCAGTAAAATAAGTAAAAGCTTATTCATTCAAAAAAAGGTGAGTGGTTAGGATAAAATATTTTTTAGAACATTAAAAATAAGGAATCCTGCCAAGATAAACAGGCCAATACCTGTTAACTAAAGGAGAAAAAGTCACAGTAAAAAGATAATTCATGTGTATTAATTTCCCCATAAATGTATGTGGCTCCCAATTATAAAGTTGGTACAACTCATTCATAATGCATTTATCCTGCTAAAGCAAGGGATAATTGTATTACTGTCATTTTTTGGAAAGCAAATTGTATATATCCCAATAACTGCTGTTGAAGAAATGCAAATACTTTAATAGATAGGCATCTCAAAAGCAGCCGAATTAATTTTTAAAACAAAAATAAAAGACATGAAACAATTAACCAGGCCCGCATTTTTTTTGAAGTATGCCTTATTCCAGATCTTATTAACGCTTAGCACTGCCATTGTATGGGCGCAAGACAGTTCAAGCACAGCTGTAACTACTGAAACAACTTCAACCAGCAGTACTACCCAGGAAACCTGGTATACTGCACCATGGGTTTGGGTTGTAGGTATTGCTGTGGTGATCTTGATTATTGTTGCGTTAACAAGGGGTAACAAAAACGGTGGCACCGGCCGTACTGATAAAGTTACTTACACAAAAAGAACAGAAACAGAATAATTAAACCACATTTATAAAAAAAGCCTTGTTTTTAAACAAGGCTTTTTTTATAAATCTATATTTGTATAGATCATTTATTTGAGCTGTTGCTGCGCAATAAAGCAACAAGTAACAACAGGAAAACTGCACCGCCAACAACCCAAACCCAGGGCTGCATAAAGAAATTGTCGTTTTCCGACTTTGTGTTAATGTCAATATCTACTTTTTTGTCTTGGGCAAAACTTAAAAATGAAATAAGCATCATGGTAAATACCATGGCAATCTTATTACCGGCTTTTTGGGCCTGTGCTACCAAGTGTTTCATACTGTTTGATTTTTAGTTAAGAAGATGTGTTTACAAACAGTATTAAAATACCATGCCAGAAAATTAACATTTGTAAGTTTAAGGGTGGAGTAAGAACAGGAAAAGCCGCCTGCAAAGTAAAAACCTCATGTCATTATTTCAATATTGTTCTGAAAGTTAAATTTACTCTTGGTTTTACTGTTTTTGTTGTTGGTGGAAGTCTATGCAGCCAATTAGTTTGTGTACTTCCTTTCATAACCAATAAACTGCCATGCTCCAAAACTACTGATATAGTCTGCTTTGTTTGTTTATGTTTAAAAGAAAATTTTCGCTCAGCACCAAAACTCATAGAACCAATTGCGCCATCCTGTTTCAGGTCTTTCTCGGCATCGCTGTGCCAAGCCATGCCTTCATTACCACTATGGTACAAATTAAGCAGGCAGGAGTTAAAAGCCTCACCTGTCTTTTTTTCTGCTATTGCTTTCAAGGCTAGTAATTCTTTTGTCCACGGTAAAGCAGTTTTGGTGATGTTTGAATAAGTGTATTCAAAAACCTCATCTGCATACCAGGCCACTTTACGCTTAGTAGTAATCAGTTTGCCGAAAATAATGGCTTCGTCATTTTTCCATTCGATACCGGTTAATAATCTATTCAGATAATAATTTGCATCCTGCTGCGTAAATATCTGTCCATAATAATTTACAATTCCATCTACTGGTAATATGTTCTTGGTAAAATCCGGCTCAGCATTGAACAGGTCCATAGAAATCCGTTTATTTATTTTACATGAAATTAATACTTAAATTCCTCTCAAAAATTTTATGTTTTTTGCATAAAAAATATTATATCTTCAACACCTAATTATACAACTATGGATTATTTAAAAGAGTATTGGTGGGTCATTATCCTGGTATTGGCCTTACTTGGATGTTTTGTTACCATTAACCAGGGTTTTATTGGCGTGGTTACCATGTTCGGTAAATACCGCCGTATCATGCGGCCGGGACTTAATTTTAAGATACCTTTTCTGGAGCAGATCTTTAAAAAGGTAAGTATTCAAAACCGATCGGTTGAACTGGAATTTCAGGCAGTAACCGTTGACCAGGCAAATGTTTATTTTAAATCCATGCTTTTGTATTCGGTACAAAATGAACAGGAAGAGACCATACAGAAGGTCGCATTTAAATTCATCAGTGATAAAGACCTGATGCAGGCTTTGATAAGAACCGTAGAGGGAAGCATCCGTGCATTTGTATCTACTAAAAGGCAGGCAGAGGTTTTAAATGTACGCCGTGATATTGTTGAAAATGTAAAAGAACAGGTTGATGTGGCGCTGGAAGGATGGGGTTATCATTTGCAGGATCTGCAGATAAATGATATCACTTTTGATGAAGCTATCATTACCAGTATGAGCAAAGTGGTTGCCAGTAATAACTTAAAAGCCGCTGCAGAAAATGAAGGACAGGCGCTTTTAATTACCAAAACAAAAGCTGCCGAAGCAGAAGGTAATGCTATTAAAATTGCTGCTGAAGCAGAAAGGCTTGCAGCGCAGTTACGTGGGCAGGGGGTGGCTTTGTTCCGGGAAGAAGTAGCCAAGGGTATGAGCCAGGCAGCATCTGAAATGAAACAGGCAAACCTGGATACCAATGTTATTTTGTTCAGTATGTGGGTTGAAGCAATAAAAAACTTTGCCGAATATGGAAAGGGCAATGTAATATTTTTAGACGGCGGCAGTGATGGTATGGAGAAGACGATGAAGCAGATCATGGCCATGCAACAACTGGAAGCAAAAAAATAAAATTGATATTGTTTATTATTGAAGTGCCATATTTTTATGGCACTTTTGTTTTTTAAAATACTTAACCAATGCCATATATTAAACAGGATAAACCTTTTGTGGTGCCAACTACTGATGGTAAATTAATTGAAGAACATTTTGGAGCTTCTACTGGCGAAAAAGCGCACAGCATTGCTCATATGCTGGCTCCGCCGGGCTGGAGTGAGCCTTTTCAAAATCCCGAATTTGATGAATATACTTTGGTAAGCAGTGGTAAAAAATTTTTTGAAGTGGATGGGGAAGAGATCATTCTTAATTCGGGTGAAAGTATTTTAATAAAAAAAGGAAGCCGGGTAAGATATAGTAATCCCTTCCCTGACCCGTGTGCGTATTGGAGTATTTGCATTCCTGCATTTTCAATTGAAAGCGTACACAGGGAAGATTAACATTTTGTTATGCAGTAATTGAAGAATTGTTTCGTTTCATTGCATAATTGAAATAGTTTTGGCATAATTATAGACAGGGCAATCATCACACTTAAAACCCAGCATTTCATGTTTAATTTTTTTTTACAGGTAGACAGTACAGGGATTGGTGCTTCATCAGTAGGGAGCGAATCTTTATTTTCTATTTTAGTTAAGGGTGGAATTTTAATGATACCACTGGCATTATTTATGGCGATGGCCATTTACTTTTTTATTGAGCGTTTGCTGGCCATCCGCAAGGCCAGTAAGATTGAGGATAATTTCATGAACATTATTCGTGATCATATCATCAGCGGTAATGTTACAGCAGCCCGTAGCCTGGCAAAAAATACAGATCACCCCGTGGCAAAAATGATCGATAAAGGAATACAGCGTATCGGTAAACCTATTGATGCTATTGAAAAAAGCATGGACAATGTTGGTAAGCTCGAGATCTATAAAATGGAAAAGAACCTGCCGGTACTTTCAGTAATTGCACGTATTGCACCGCTGTTTGGTTTTGTAGGTACTATTATCGGGTTGGTAATGCTGCTGAGGGATTTTGCAGCCGCAGCAAACCCTTCTATCACTGATATTGCAGATGCCATGTATGTAAAGATGATTACTTCTGCAACCGGTCTTATCATTGGTATAGTTTCATTTTTGGGATATAGTTACCTGAATACCCAGATTGATAAAACGGTACATAAGATGGAAGTTGCTAAAGATAATTTTATAGACATTTTACAGGAACCGACAAGATAGAAAAACGAATTACACGAATTACACGAATTCGCAAATCAGTGAAATAAAAAAACATGAGTTTAAGAAGCCGATTAAGAGATAATCACAATGAGGTGGACGCTGGTCCGCTCAATGATGTGCTGTTTATTTTATTGATGTTCTTTTTGCTTGTTTCTACCCTTGCAAATCCAAACGTGGTAAGAGTGGCAAATCCTAAAGGGAAAAGCGATACCAAGGTTAGCCAGAATATTGTAGTTACTATTACTAAAGAACAAAAAGTATATATCGGCACACAACAGATAGATATGCTGTACATCGATTCTTTACTTAAAAAAGAAGTGGACAATAATAGAAAGTATGTAGATACCCCTACGGTTATCATGAATATTGATACATCAGCTTATTATGGCCAGGCTTTTAAAATAATGGAAGCTGCTAAAAGAGCAAAGGCCAAGCTTGCAGCCAATATCAAGCAGTAATTAAAACCATCCGGTCTCTTCCATACATATCTTTCTTTATCATTACCGTTTGATAATCTTTCCGGAACAGGTCTGCTGTTTCTTTAGCCAGGTCTTCATGGGTTTCCATGTATATTCTGCTGTTGGGTAATAAATGATCACGGCTGAATGCAGCGATCTTTTCGTAAAAAAGCAGTGGCGAATTATCAGGAACAAATAAAGCCAGGTGCGGCTCAAAATCAGCCACATGTTTTTCAAGCTTTTCCTTTTCATTTACAGGAATGTAAGGTGGATTACTGATGATGATATCAAAAGCCGGTAATGAATTCCAGGTTGATTCATCTAAAAAATCAAGCTGTATAAAATTGATATGCGCATTATACATAGCAGCATTTTCTTTAGCCAGGTCGAGTGCATCTTTGCTTACATCAATTGCTGTAACAACAGATGCAGGTAAATTCTTCTTTATGGCTATGGGGATACAACCGCTTCCGGTACCGATATCCAATATTGCCGGATCGGTAAGTTTTGATTTCCGGTCTTTGATCAGTTGCTCCACCAGTTCTTCGGTTTCGGGCCTGGGAATTAAAACATGTTCATTCACTTTTAGTTTCATGTGGTAAAACCAGGCTTCGCCTAAAACATATTGTACAGGTTTGTGCAGTAATAATTCCTTCAGGGTTCTTTGCAGAAGGTAATCAGCTCCGGACGTTATTTCTTTTTCGGGGTTCTTTAAAATTTCGGTCCGCTTCAGCGACACAACCTTTTCAAATACCCAGTCAGTAATGATCGTAGCTTCACTAAGGCTGTGTATTTTTTGTAGCTGCACTAAAAAATTCCGGTATAGTTCTTTCAGCATCATTAAAGCAAACATAGTTTATTTATTGATGCGTATTTTTGCTGCTTGACAGTTCCTGAACAACATATGCAGCGTTGCCTTCAGCTGGCCGCCTTAGGTGCCGGTAATGTGGCGCCCAATCCATTAGTAGGGGCAGTATTAATATGTGGCGACAGGATAATTGGAGAAGGGTATCACCAGCAATATGGCCAGGCACATGCGGAAGTAAATTGTATAAATAGTGTTGCCCCTGCAGATTCAAACCTTATTGCAAAAAGTACATTGTATGTTTCTTTAGAACCCTGCGCCCATTTCGGCAAAACACCGCCTTGCGTGGATCTGATAATTACTCATAAAATTCCTGAAGTGGTAATTGGATGCCAGGATAGTTTTGCTGGCGTTAATGCCCGCCTGAACGACCCAGTCGGGCAGGGAAAGGGCATAGAGAAATTAAAAGCCGCAGGTGTTGAAGTAATTGTTTGTGTTTTAGAGGCAGCATGCAGGGAACTCAATAAACGGTTCTTTACTTTTCATGAAAATCACCGGCCTTATATTATTTTAAAATGGGCTCAGAGCAGCGATGGTAGGATAGCTGCTCCCCTAAATCCCCAAGAGGGGACTTTGGAACATGCAGATTCAAAGAGATTGTTGATCAGCAATGAATTTACAAACCGCCTAGTTCACAAATGGCGAAGTGAGGAAGCGGCTATTTTAGTTGGAACAAATACGGCACTGCTTGATGATCCTGCATTAACAACAAGGCATTGGCCGGGTAAGGATCCGTTGCGGCTGGTAATTGATAAAAATTTAAAATTACCTATCCATTTAAAATTGTTTGATGGCAGTGTAAAAACAATCGTTTTCAATTACAATAAGCAGGAAGATACTGGAAACCTGGTTTATCAGCAGTTGGATTCTGAAAAGAATATCCTGGCCCAGATCATCACTGTACTTTATCAAATACAGGTACAGTCAGTTATCGTAGAAGGCGGCAGTAAATTATTACAATCTTTTATAGATGCAGACTTGTGGGATGAGGCCCGTGTAATTACAAATACATCCCTGGTAATTAATGAGGGGTTAGATGCGCCGCTATTAAAAAATGCAATTGAAGTTGACAATCAAAAAATAAAAAATGATATGATCTCATTTTTCCGAAATATCCACTAATGACCGAACCAGATTTTTATATAACTATTGAAAAGCCATCTACTGCCGAATTCAAGGATCGTGGGAGTAAATTCATTGCGTATGCTTTTCCTATTGCTAATGCCGAAGATTTTAAAAAGCAACATCAGCTGTTAAAAAAAGAACATCCAAAGGCTGTGCATCATTGTTTTGCGTATCGCATCGGTATCAACGGAAATAATTTCCGGTCATCTGACGATGGCGAACCTTCCGGTACGGCCGGTAAACCCATACTTGGGCAAATAGATAGTAAAGGTATTACTGATGTGGCAGTTATTGTGGTAAGGTACTGGGGTGGCACCATGCTGGGCGTGCCCGGACTGATCAATGCATATAAAACAGCCACGGCATTGGCTTTTCAGGTTACACCCCTGGTTGAAAAACAAGTTGAACTGAACTATTCCATTGAGTTTGACTATACACAGATGAATGAAGTGATGATGGTGATGAAGCAGTACAACTGTACCATTCATGCCAATGAAATGCAGTTGTTCTGCAACATACGGGCAGGCATTCCCAGGAACAGGCTGGAGGAAGTTTTATATAAGCTGAAAGACCTGCAGCAGGTATCTGTAAAAAAAATCGAATAATAAAAAGGATTTAGTAATTTTCTGGAAAGATTTTTTATGGCAACCGAAAAAAAGTATAAAAGTTTCTGGAGTTTTTATCCTTACTATTTAACCGAGCATGGAGACCTTGCCAACCGTACTTTACATTTTATAGGTACAGCCGGTCTGCTGGCTATTTTAGTTGTTGCCATTGTTTTACAAAAATGGTGGATGCTGGCATTAATACCAGTTTGTGGTTACGGCTTTGCCTTTGTGGGTCATTATTTTATAGAGAAGAACAAACCTGCAACTTTTACCTATCCGTTGTACAGCCTGGGGAGTGATTTTGTGATGTTCTGGCATATCCTTACTGGCCAAATTGGAAAAAAATTAGAAGAAGCAAAAAAGACAATTGGTAACTGATGAATATAGAAACGATCAGGGAATACATTTTACAAAAGCCTTCTGTAACAGAAGGTTTTCCTTTTGGAGAAGATACATTGGTGTTTAAAGTGAATAATAAAATATTTTTTCTTGCAGGACTGGAGAGCCTGCCACTCCAGTTCAATGTAAAATGTGATCCTGAAAAAGCAATTCAGTTAAGAGAAGATCACCCGGAGCATATCCTTCCGGGCTACCACATTAATAAAAAACATTGGAATACTATTATTGTGGATGGCAGGTTACCTGCAAAACAGGTGAAGGAGATGATTGATGATTCTTATGACCTGGTTGCCAGGAAAAAATAGCATTATTTGCTTTGGTATTTCCAGTTCCGTCCTTTCCCTTCAGCCATCCACTCCAATGCGGTGGCCATTCTTTTGTTCCTTGTCTCTTCCGTTTTGGCTTGGGGTGATCCGCAAATAACTATTTGCTTGTATATGAATTGGGGAAAGATTTAAAGATTTTTGTACTTATATACGAGCAGCTTATGGCAAATGAAAATGGACCTGTTTTCACGATAATTCCAGGCTACCTAAGGTTACATAACCAATGTGGAATTCATCTTCAGGTAAGATGCCGATGTTCTTTTCAATCACAAGGCTGTATCTGTTTTTTATACCGGGAGGTAAAATATCTGCTATTTCGTACACATCATCCACATCCACACCATATTTATCATCAATGTGCGATTCTGCCCCTTTAAAACCGGTATGTAAATAAAAAGCTGTTTTTTTTGCCGCCTGTATTGCAATACTTTTTGTATTAGCTACAGCAAGCAATTTGTAATGATATTCTTCCAGGTCATTTGGCTTATAGCCGCCGAGATTTAAAAAGAATAATTTATTCTCAGGTTGTTCTTCCATTTCTTTTTTAGGCACTACCTGAATTGAAAATCCATTTACGGCAGTTATTTCCCGCCAGGAGTCAATATGGATTTGACCGCCATCAGGCCAAAATTGATTTATTTGTGGTAATAGGTCTTTTAACGAATTACCAATGCCAAAAAAGCTATCATGTTGCTCCGTATTTCTACCTTCGGGTTTGCAGCCAAGTATGAGAAGATATAGTTTCATTATGCTTTATTTTTTAAACCGCTCACTCACCACCAAATCCTTACTTCCCGCTGTATAAGTATAAAACCCTTCTCCACTCTTAATACCAAGTTTACCTGCCAAAACCATATTCACCAATAAAGGGCATGGCGCATATTTAGGATTTCCAAAACCATCCTGCAAAACTTTTAAAATGCTAAGGCAAACATCAAGCCCTATAAAATCAGCTAACTGCAGCGGACCCATCGGGTGTGCCATACCCAGTTTCATTACGGTATCAATTTCTTCTACTCCCGCAACCCCTTCAAATAAACTGTAAACAGCTTCGTTGATCATCGGCATTAAAATGCGGTTGGCAATAAAGCCCGGGTAATCATTTACAGCGCAGGGAATTTTACCAAGCTGTTTGCTTAATTCAACAATGGTATCAGTAACTTCTTTTTTTGTTGCATAACCATTAATGATCTCCACCAATTTCATTACCGGTACAGGATTCATAAAATGCATACCGATCACCATACCGGGCCTTTTGGTAACTGCCGCAATTTTTGTAATGGAGATGGAAGAAGTGTTTGTTGCCAGTATACAACCTGCAGGGGCATAATTATCCATCTGTTCAAAGATGGATAATTTCAATTGCTCATTTTCTGTTGCAGCTTCAACAACCAGGTCAGCATCTTTAACACCTTCAGCAATAATTGATGAAACTGA
>JBBSJI010000054.1:0-20127 GCA_038257425.1 Chitinophagales bacterium | reverse complement strand
GATTCATCCTGACGATTGGGAAACAAATAAAATAATATGGGAAGAATCTATGAGTACCGGAAAAGATTATGAAGCCGATAACAGGCTACGGCGTAAAGATGGGGAATATTTATGGCACCTTACCAGGGCAGTAGCTTTAAAGGATGATGAAGGCCAGGTAAAAATGTGGGTAGGCAGTAAAACCGAAATACAGGTACAGCGCCAGCAAAAAGAAGAATTGGAAATATCTGTAGAAAAAAGAACTGCTGAATTACAGGAAGCTAATAAAGAACTGCTGCAAAAAAACAAGGAAGTAGAAGAAGCCAGGGAAAAATTAATGACCGAATATGCCCGAAGCCTTATTGAAGCAAGCCTTGATCCCCTGGTTACTATAAATACAGAGGGCAAGATAACCGACATGAACCAGGCAACTGTAGATATTACAGGTACAACAAAGAAGAAACTAACCGGCAGCAATTTTTTCGATTATTTTACCGAACCACAAAAAGCAAAGGAAGTTTATCAACAGGTTTTTGCAAAAGGGTTTGTTACCAACTCTCCGCTTACCATACGGCATATTGATGGTAAACTTACCGATGTATTTTTAAACGGGTCGGTTTATAAAGATCCTAAAGCCAATGTGGTTGGGGTGGTGCTGGTGGCCAGGGATATAACAGAACAGAAGAGAACGGCAACAGAATTAACAGAGGCAATTGTATTTTCCGAAATGGCAACCGTTATTGCCGAAGAAGCAAAAGAAAAAGCAGAAAAGGCAACCCTGCTGGCAGAGGAATCAGCAAAATCAAAACAGCAGTTTTTAAGTAATATGAGCCATGAGATACGCACGCCCATGAATGCCATTATAGGGTTTACAAAAGTGATATTGAAAACCGAACTTACGCCAAAACAAAGAGAATATTTAATGGCCATAAACCTAAGTGGCAATTCATTGATAGTACTCATTAATGATATACTTGACCTGGCTAAGGTAGATGCCGGTAAAATGAGTTTTGAAGAAATTCCTTTTAAAATGTCGGCATCCCTGGGCACCATGATGCACCTGTTTGAAATAAAGCTGCAGGAAAAGAATATACTGCTGGTTAAAGAATATGATGAGAATATTCCCGACGTATTGCTCGGCGATCCCATACGCCTGCACCAGATTATTTTAAACCTGCTAAGCAATGCGGTAAAGTTTACATCAACCGGAAAAATAACAGTAGGCCTGCGTTTGCTTAATGCAGATGAAGAAAAAGTAACCATTGAATTTACCGTTGCCGATACCGGCTTAGGCATACCAGAAGATAAATTAGAAAAGATCTTTGAAAATTTTCACCAGGCAAGTACTGATACCACCCGGCTGTATGGCGGCACAGGCTTGGGTCTTGCCATTGTTAAACAATTGGTAGAATCGCAGGGCGGAACCATAGAGGTAAAAAGTAAGATCAACGAAGGCTCTGTTTTTAGTTTTACATTAAGCTTTAAAAAAACAGATGCCAGGATAGAAGCTGACCAGGAGATGTTAGAACTGGATTCAGAAAATAACAACATCAGGGTATTGGTGGTGGAAGACGTTGCACTAAACCAGCTTTTGATGAAAACATTGTTGGATGATTTTGGATTTGAAAGGGATATTGCCGCCAATGGTAAAATAGCCATTGAAAAATTACAGGAAAAAAGCTACGATATTATTTTAATGGACCTGCAAATGCCCGAGATGAACGGCTTTGAAGCCACGGCTCATATCCGCAACAACATGAATTTGCAGATCCCCATCATAGCTTTAACGGCTGATGTAACCACGGTTGACCTCGAAAAATGCAGGGCCGCTGGTATGAACGATTACATTGCCAAACCCATTGACGAAGCAATACTGTACACTAAAATAGTGGGGCTGGTAAAGAAACCCAAGGAAAAAACAGCAACCCTGGCGGCGCAAAATGAACCACAACCTGCGGATGCAAAAAAAAGATACACTGACCTGGCTTATTTAACCGGCATAACCCGGTACGATAAAAAACTGATGATGGAAATGATAACGATTTACCTGCAGCAAACCCCAACATTGATACAGGCCATGAAAAAAAGCCTGCAGAGCCAGGATTGGAATTCGTTGCAGGCAGCAGCACATAAAATGATCCCCTCCTTTTCCATCATGGGTATCAGTAAAGATTTTGAAAACATAGCAAAACAGATCCAGGGATATAAAGGTGCCAGTGCGGAAGCCGATTTAATATCAGGACAGGTATCAGCGCTTGAAGAGGTTTGTGCACAGGCCTGTTTGGAACTGGAAGAAGAATACACCATATTTAAAAATACCAAGGCATGAAATTAATGGGGCCGTCAGGTAATATCATTAAATTAAGGGCTGTCATGAAAGTTTTAGGCTCTTTGCAAATGACAACAGTTCAATTTTCAGAAGATTGTCAGGGTGTACTGAGCTCGACGAAGTGATGTCGAACCCGGCTTAATAAAATAAACCCGCTTTCTACATCCCGATAATTATCGGGACAGGCTGACAGCTTTTATGTAAACTGATAATAAATTAAAATAGAACAGATGAAAAACGAAAAAAATATAAAACTTTTCCTGGTTGATGACGATGCCGTTTATTTAAAATCGATGGAAATTCAATTTTTACAGCACGCCGATTTCAGCATTGAAACTTTTGCAACCGGCGAGCTTTGCATAGCGCATTTATCCCACAACCCCGATGTGATCATATTGGATTATCTATTAGACGGCATTGATAAAACTGCCATGAACGGACTGGATACCCTTGACAGGATAAAAGCCGGCAACCCGGCTATACCGGTAGTTATGCTGAGTGCGCAGGATAAAATTGATGTTGCTATAAATTGTATGCATCATAAGGCATTTGATTATGTTGTAAAGAATGAAACCGCCTTTATGCGCCTGCAAAAAATAATCACCAATATATTTCATTACAAAAAAATAGAAAAAGAACTGAATTGGTATATGGAGCGGATGTGATTTTTGTAAGACTTCCGAAGTTTTCAAAACTTCGGAAGTCTGTGCTACAAAAAAAAGGAAAAAGAGCTGAATTCACCAGCATTCTCCCACAATGTGAATTATGTAACTTATTTTCAGTGTTCTGTAACAAAATAAACCCAGGAATGCCCATATTTGCTTGTTAAGTTTAGCCATCTTTGTGGTATACTATGCAAATAGGTCCTATCAAAATAACAGTAATCAAATATGACAGCTACCCATCAGAATACAGTACTCAAAATCCTGCTTGCAGATGACGACATTGATGACCGTACCTTCTTTGGCAAAGCATTAAAGGAAATACCCATTGCCACAAGTCTTAATACCGTTAATGATGGTGAAAAGTTGATGGAATACCTGAGTATGAATACCGAACAACTGCCTGATGTGCTGTTTCTCGATCTTAGTATGCCACGCAAAACAGGTTTTGAATGTTTATCAGAAATAAAAGAAAATAAAAAACTGGCAGGCCTGACGGTGATCATGTTTACAACATCTTTCACACGGGGTGAGGTCCTGGAACATAATCTTATATCCACACTCACCAGCATGGGTGCACAGGATTATATTCGCAAGCCCGGCGATTTTAATGATTATAAAATGGTTATTCAGCAGGCGCTAACCAGGCTTAAAGAAAATACAATTGAAAGGAAAGAGGCAGTGGTTGTTCCATTCAACAGGTGATATAGTTACCCTATCTAACCTTTAAAAAATTAATCATGAATTCAAAACAACTAAACATATTGCTTGCAGATGACGATATTGACGACTGCAATTTTTTTAAAGAAGCCTTAGCAGTATTGCCCATACCCACAAAACTTACAACTGTAAATGATGGGGAAAGCTTAATGAATTACCTTTTAGATAATGAAGAACATCTTCCACATGTTCTTTTTCTTGATATTAATATGCCCCGCAAAAATGGCTTTGAATGTTTATCAGAAATAAAACATCATGATAAGCTGAAAGACCTGGCGGTGGTTATGTTTTCCACATCAAATGCCCAGGATAAAATAAATGTACTCTTCAAATCGGGGGCCGATGTGTATATGCGCAAGCCCAGTAGTTTTGTACAACTGGTGCAGGTCATTAACCATGCATTGCCCATTGCAGCAGAAAATATATTCTCGAACGGAAAATTAAAATATATCCTCAACGCATGAGTTTAAAGAAACTGGATATACTGCTTGCCGATGATGATACAGACGATTGCCTTTTTTTTAAAGACGCCCTGGAAGCCCTGCCTGTATTTACAAAGTTTACCGCAGTGCATGATGGGGAACAACTAATGCAACTGCTTACTGATGAGGCAAAAAAACTGCCCGATATCCTCTTCCTGGACCTTAATATGCCCCGCAAAAATGGCTTTGAATGTTTAACGGAAATAAAGCAAAATAAAAAGCTTAAAAATTTGCCGGTGGTTATTTTTTCAACTTCAATTGAGCAGGAGGTTGTTAACCTGCTGTACGATAACGGTGCTCATTTTTTTATTCGTAAACCTGCAGAATTTGCCTTGTTTAAAAAGATTATTCTTTTTACGCTTAAGCTAATAATGCAGGAAAATGTTTTAAAACCGGAAAAAGAAAATTTTGTACTCAGCATTGAACACAGTTTAATTGTTTAGTAGAACTCTAAAAAATATCGCTATGGGCAATTTAACAACTGCTGATGAAGATAAGCTAAGCATAGCCAATAAAAAACTGCTCTTACAAAATGAAGAGAAAGAAAAAAAAGCGGCTGAATTAAGCATTGCCAACAAAGAACTTATTTTTCAAAATGAAGAAAAGGAAAAAAGAGCTGCTGAGCTGATCATCGCCAACAAAGAACTTATTTTTCAAAATGAAGAAAAAGAAAAAAGAGCTGCCGAGCTGATCATTGCCAATAAAGAACTTGCTTTTCAAAATGAGGAAAAAGAAAAAAGAGCTGCTGAACTGATCATCGCCAATAAAGAACTTGCTTTTCAAAATGAGGAAAAAGAAAAAAGAGCTGCTGAGCTGATTATCGCCAATAAAGAACTGGCTTTTCAAAATGAGGAAAAAGAAAAAAGAGCTGCTGAGCTGATCATCGCCAATAAAGAACTTGCTTTTCAAAATGAGGAAAAAGAAAAAAGAGCTGCGGAGTTGATCATCGCCAATAAAGAGTTACTGGCATTCACTTATATATCCAGCCACGACCTACAGGAGCCCTTGCGTAAGATACAAACCTTTGTTACCATCATACTCGATAATGAAGTAAAAAACCTATCAGATAAAGGGAAGTATAATTTTCAGCGCATGCAGTTGGCTGCCCAGCGTATGCAGCAACTCATTGATGACCTGCTGGCCTTTTCCCGTATCAACAGCACTGATCATAAGTTTGAAGAAACAGACCTTACCAGGATTATTGAGGAGGTAAAATCCGACCTTAGAGATACTATCCAGGAAAAACACGCAACTATTGAAATTGGTGAGTTATGCCCGGTTAACCTCATTACTTTCCAGTTTCAGCAACTCATGTACAACCTCATCAGCAATGCGCTTAAATTTTCAAAACCCAATATTCCAGCCCACATCATTATAAAAAGCAGGATTATGAAAGGCAGTGTTTTAAATAATGACCGCCTTGCTGCAGCAAACTATATAAAAAACAATGACAACGGGGAGCATGAAATATTTTCAGATCAAAAAAATTATTGCCACATCAGCATTCAAGATAATGGTATTGGCTTTGAGCCACATTTCAATGAGCGCATTTTTGGTGTGTTTCAAAAACTCCACAGCAAAGAAGTATATGCCGGAACCGGAATTGGGCTTGCAATTGTAAAAAAAATAGTGGAGAATCACAAAGGCCTCATCACCGCCACCGGTAAATTAAATAAAGGCGCAACCTTTGATATTTATATTCCCGCCAATTAAAAAATATTTTGTAAGGGCAAAACCTATAAGGTCTGCGACAAAGCCATTGCAGCAAAGATGACCTTATAGCTTTTGCGCTTAAACACCTGCCTTAACCGGTAAATTACAAACCCCTGCAATTTAAAGAACTACGCCGTTTTGTTGGTGTTCGTGCAGATGGCATTGAAGCCGGGCAATCACCAACAACACAGCTTACTGTTTTTCATTATTAGTTTCTAATGCATAGTCTCTGCTAAAAATATTTTGTAAGACTTCCAAAGTTTTCTAAGACTTCCGAAGTCTCTGCTAACGGAAGTCTGTGCTACGGGGCAAAACCTATAAGGTCTGCGGCGTTTGCATTGTTGCAGAGGCAGACCTTATAGAGGTTTTTAGCCTCCTCCATCTCCCCCACAACCCCCATCGTCTCCACACTTACCGTACAAACCCTCATCAGCAAATCAATTACCTGTTGTTCACCTCTGTTTTAGCACCCCAATTTTTCCACCCTTGCAATAACAGTTTGCCTCTCATACTCATACAACAATTCGTAAACTTCGGGCTTGCCCTGGGCTAATGCCATTTGCTGCTGCTGGCGGAACAGATCAATATGCTTACTCAGCTTTTTATCGTCCATTGCTTTTAGCTGTTCAATAAAATAGTCAGCATTTTGTAATGCTTCTTTTAGTTTGGGGTTTGTTTTCATACGCCTTCTACTATTTTTATTTCATCATCCGTTAAACCATATAGTGTGTAAACCTTTTCATTTATTTTATTATCGGTGTAGGCAATTCGTTGCTCTATTTGCTGTTGCATGTTGGGCAGCGTGGCGGCCTGTTTTTCTTTTTGTAGCTGCAGCATGGTTTCTACAAGTTTTACTATTTCATCGTGGAGTAGTTTTTCTGATTTGTTGTTAGCATCAATTTTTTTGATAGGAAAATCTTTGAAGAACACATAGCTCGGTTCATAAAAGCCACCTCTTAATTTGGGTAAGTATTTTTCAAATAAAAAATTAATGAGTTGGCTATTTAAAATGCCCAGCAAATATTTATCATCTAAAGAAATAATAAAACACTTTTGATTTGTGTACCAACTGTTGGTGTCATAAGTAAACTCCGGTTGTTTGCAAATATTGGGGTAAATTATTTTTGGCTTATCAAACTCTCCATAGTAATCACAAGCTCTTAATTCCCACCAATACTCACCTTGGTCTGTTCTTTTTTTGCCTTTATCTTCAAATGATTTTAGATGATTTGTAATTGCAGAATAATTTTCTTCTAACCACTTCCATCCATTCTTAGGATTATTTCCTTTTTTATTAGTAAACCCTTTGGGGAATAGAATTAGATAGGATTTGCCATTCGGTTCAACATACTTTTTAACTTCTCTTCCTATTAAAAAAGGTTTTATAATTTCCACACTTTTTTTATCTTCTTTAATCAACCTGTTTTTTGTTTCTTCATCAATTACAAATGCTTCATTCAATCCTGTTAATACACCACGGTAAATTTTTCCTTTTACATATTCGCTCAACGGCATTCCGGTGCTTTGTAATTTTTTGAGTAACAACTGTTCTGTTTCGCTTCCTAAATTCCAGCCGCTATCTTGCAATGCGCTTTGGTTGCTAAAGGTTTTATTTTCGTTAATGTAATCGGCAAGGCTGTTAAAACTTAATGTTTTTACATTGGTTACTTCAATAGGGCTTTTGGTTTCTTCTTTACCAGCAATAAAAATGCAGGGATAAGTTGTTGCCGATTGAAAAACGGGTAAATCGCCAAAGTCAATTATTTGTTTTATGGGTTGGTCTTTTAACCATTTTCTTAATGGCTCGCCATAGTTTGCCCTCATCCATTTATTGGCTACAATAATGCCAAACAAACCCCGGTTATTAAGCAGGCCAATTCCTTTTTCAAAAAAGTAACTGTACAAATCGGCCATGCCATGATACACTTTGTAAGTTTTTTGAAAATAGGTTTTAAAATCGCTCAGTAGTTCCTGCCGTACATAAGGTGGGTTACCAATTACCACATCAAAGCCACCTGTAATGCCATAAAACACTTCGGCTTCTTCAATTTTATTTTGATATTTTTCAATTAATTCATCTGCTCTGTCGGCTTGTTGCTTAACTATTGCTGCCTGGTTTTTTAACTCATTTAATACTTTTGTTTTTACAGGTTTAAATACTTCTGGAAAAGCCTGCTGCCAGCTAAAAGGTTTTATTTTCTTTTCCAGTGCAGGTTCAAAATCTAATTGCCCATCGTAAAAATCTATATCAACTAAACTGTTACCGCTTTTTATATTGCTGTCTAAGGTGGGCAATACTCTTTCTCCAAAACGCATTTCGGCGGTAATGCTGCTGCTGGTTTCGCCTTCCATACATTTTAATAACAGGCTTAGCTTGGTAACTTCCACGGCCTGTAAATCAATATCTACCCCATACAAATTATTAAGCAGTATTTGTTTTTTTAATGTCGTGGTTAAATGCCCGGTGGGTGTAAGGGGTAATTTATTGCGTGCTTTAATGGCATCGTTGCGTTGCTTTTCGTTGTAATCGGTACCGTTTTGTGCAATGGCAGTCAGGCTTTCAAAATCAGGTTTGTAATAATGCAAATGCCAGTTCATTAAAAACTGGTAGGCACCCAATAAAAAACTGCCGCTGCCACAGGCGGGGTCCACAATTTTTAGTTTGGCAACCTGTTCGGGTGTGCTACCAGTGGTTAGTTTGCCTACGGTGTTTTCTACAATATAATCAACAATATACTGCGGCGTATAATAAACGCCGCCTGCCTTGCGTACTTCGGGTTTTTCTTCAATTACGGCACGATGGCCGGCAGTTAATTTTATTTGTTTGCCCAAAAACTGCTCGTAAGCACTGCCCAGTATCTCTACACTAAGCACACTAAACTCGTAGGGGCTTATGGGGTAATACAGTTCGCTGATGATGCCCTTGATGGTTTTATTATCAATTGCCAGGCTGCGGCTGAGGGTATCTTTTTTAAAATCAAAAAGGCCGCTGTTGTATTTGCTGTCGGCTTCTTTAAAACAGGTAAAGAGGTTCTGGTAGTAGTTGTCGCCTTTTAAACCATTTTGTAAACGGCCGTATTCTTCCACGCCCCTGTCTTCGGCAATGCGTAAAAATATCAGCCTGTCCAGGGTTTGCTGCACCACAAAGTTCAGTTCATCTTCATTCAATTGCTCATTACGCAATGCAATATTTTGTGCCAGTTCTTTGCGCCATTCATCCAGCGAAGCTAAAAATGCAGTATCAACGGTGGCCGTGCCTTTTTTGTTTTTATCGGCTGCAATAAATTTATCGAAGCTGCCTTTTAGTACACTCGTTTTAGAAAAAGTATCCCACAAAAAATCAAACTCGGCCAGGTAGTTTTTATACGTCAGGTATTTTATACGCCCTACCGATGCTTTATCGGCAGCGTTTGGTTTTTTGTTGCAATCGTAAATGGCAAACTCTTCAAAGTCGGTTAAAATGCTGATGGGCAGTTTTGCACTCCATGCATAGCGGCGTACCTGGTAGGCGGGTAATATTTCGTCCTTTACCACCACACTTGGTTTTTTGGCTTCTACAAAAAACAGGCGTTTGCCACCGGGCAGTTTAAAGGAGTAATCGGGTGCTTTGGTGGCTGCACCCACTTTTACACGGTCTTCGTTAATTACCTCACGGTAAGCTTCGGCGTGGCCCTGGCTGTTATCCATATCCCAACCCAGCGCTTTAAAAAATGGATCTATAAAATCTTTACGGGTTTGCGCTTCGTTGTAGTCGCTTTTTTTATACGATGAAAGTTGTTCCTCAAAACGCTGCACAAGGTCTTCAATGGCTTTATAAGCAGTCTCTTTATTCATGTTGCAGTTGCGATGGGTTAATAATCAAATATAACCATAATCTTTTTTGCCGCAGTAACTAGCCCCGGCTTTTAAGAAAGGTACATTGAATTATAAATGCTGAAGCTACAGTAGCACAAAAGTCAAATCAGGGAACCAACCTACAAAGGGGATGTAATCATTTCTCTTCTTCACAAACTAATAATACCCGCCATTAATAATACTGCATTGAATTATAAATGTTGAAGCCACAGTAGTACCAAAGCTCAATCAGGGTACCTCCTCCTGAGCGGAGTCGAAGGATTGGTTTCTCCTGAGCGAAGTCGAAGGATTGGGCAAGCAAAAAAGAAAAATAAAAAAATAACATCTTTCCTGCAAACTAATCATACCTCAATTCATAATACTGCATTGAATTATAAATGTTGAAGCCACAGTAGTACCAAAGCTCAATCAGGGTACCTCCTCCTGAGCGGAATGTAATCGATTTGGAGTGCTCCTCCTGAGCGGAGTCGAAGGATTGGTTTCTCCTGAGCGAAGTCGAAGGATTGGTTTCTCCTGAGCGAAGCCGAAGAATTGGACAGGCAAAAAGAAATATAACCTCCACCCCTATACCCACTTTGTGGTATTGCAAAAAACACAAATACGTTTTATTTTGCTTCCCTTATCAATCCGTATTTAATCCCTTGTACCCATGCTACCCCCGGGCTTTATACATATAAACCAGCAGCAGCTAGGCTGTTTCATACACAAACAGCACAAAACCAGCCACTTAACCATTAGTTACAACGCTGCAAAGCAAATCTACACCCCTGCAAAGCACATCCGCAAGGCTGCAAAGCACATCTACAATGCTGCAATGACAGTCTGCAGGTATGCAAAGAACATCTATACTGCTGCAATGACAGTCCGCAGGCCTGCAAAGCACATTCGCAGGTTTGCAAAGCAAATCCGAAGACCTGCAAAGCCCATCTCAACCCCTGCAAACGCCATCTGCAACGCTGCAAAAAACAGGCAAAAATCTGCAATTTGCATCTCCTGCCCCGCAGGCTCCTGCAAAGGCCGCTCACCACCCACTATATATATATCAACAGCTACAAATAAATTTAACAACCTGTCTGCCGGTAGCCAGGTAAAAAAAATAACCATTAAAAAATATAAAACTATGGATTCACGTAACGAAGCAAGACTAAATATGTACCGGGCGGTACAGTTGTTTTGCAATAACAACAGCGCAATCACAGTCGCAAGTCCCGCTTTCACAGCGGCACTGGCTACATTAGATGCAAATATCTCTGCTATCATCAGCACAGCCTCTTCCCAAACCGAGGTCATCACAGGTATAGCAATAGACAAAACAGTATTAAAGAAAAACCTTTCCCAGGCAGCGGCCGATCTGGCCGCACTCGTTTACGCCTATGCCGTTAGTATTAACAACAATACCCTTAAACAGGAAGTAAACTATGCTTACAGCGATTTCTATCGAATCAAAGATGATCTGCTGGCACCCACCGCACAAAACGTGCACGATGCCGCCACGGCAAACCTTGCAGCCTTGGCTCCCTACGGTGTCATCGCACCAATGCTCGCTGCATTGCTCACAACAATACAAAACTATGGCACAGCCGTACCCACCCCACGCAATGCAAAAGCACTCAAGTCAACCTATGCGGCAAACCTTAAACAGTTATTTAAACAAACCGATAACCTGTTAAAAAACCAGCTCGATAAAATTGTGGTAAGCTTCAAAACAACCCAGCCCGATTTTTATAACACCTGGCTCAACAATAGGATAATTATCGATCCTTCAAAAACCGAAACACAAATAAAAGGCCTCGTAACTGATCAGCTCAATAATGAGCCGGTTATAAAAGTACCCGTTACACTCACCGGCCCAACAAACAACAACACCCTCACAGGTATGGATGGCAAATACATTTTCAAACCCATCATACCCGGCACATACCAGTTGCAGGTACAGGCACAGGGTTTTCAACCGGCCACCTTCACGGTCGTTGTTAAATTAGGGCAGGCACTTACACAGGATATACAATTAACCCAATCCTAAAGGCTTTTTTAATCCCCACCTTCATACCTGGATTTAAAAGGCATAAAAAAGCTCCCGGTTTCACCGGGAGCTTTTTATAATAATTCATTATTAATAATTTCTCAATGTCATTTCTACTCTTCTATTCTGGGCACGTCCAACGGCTGTTTTGTTATCTTCAACCGGCTTAGTTTCTCCATAACCTGTAGATGAAAGACGACTTTCATCAATTCCTTTACTTACCAGGTATGCTTTAACTGAAGCAGCTCTGTCGTGAGATAAAGTATGATTATACTCATCAGAACCCTGAGAATCAGTATGTCCGTCTATCTGTACTTTGAATGAAGGGTTATCTTTTAAAATAGAAACCACATCATTAAGTTTGGGAAATGATCTAGCCAACAAAGTTGATTTAGCTGTTTCGAAGAAAATATTTTGAGCTGCAATTTTAATCCGCTTAATTATTTCTTCACTAATAACCGGGCAACCAAAGTTAGAAGCCGGGCCCTTATCATTGATACATTTATCATCCTCATCATTTACACCATCTCCATCTGTATCCGGTATAGGACAACCCTGATAACGGGCTAAACCAGGAACAGTTGGACATTTATCAACTTCATCATTAATCCCATCACCATCAGTATCAGGAATTGGGCAACCCTGGAAACGGGCCACACCCGCAACATCAGGACATTTATCATCAATATCTGCAATACCATCACCATCCCTGTCGGGGCATCCCTGTAATGATGCAAGGCCCGGTGTATCGGGGCACCTGTCAAAAGTATCTAAAACACCATCTCCATCCCTGTCTAATATAACAGGCATTGGCGGCGGCGGCGGTGGCGGCAATTTGCGGCCCATACCTACTTTTAATGCAATACCAGCTCTTACTGTAGTTAAATTCCATGTTTCAATAGTACGTGGGTTTTGGCCAAAATAAGGATGATAGGAAACGAAAGGTGAAACAACAAATCTGGTTTTACTGTTAGTTGAACCCATCATGAAATCATATCCCATCCCTACCTGTCCTGAAATCACAGCCTTTTTGATGTTATTGAGTTCTCCTTCCACCTCAGGACTTGGTGCCTGGTTAGGAAAAGCAGGATTAACGCCCTTTTTGTAAGTAAAGGATTTTTCTGTATTGTAGGCCATACGTGGGCCTGCATAAATATAAAAACCATTTTTAAAAGGTGCTAACAACAAACTTGGCTCTAAAGTAACATAACTTAAGTTGGTTTTCAGGTCTGCCGGGCAATTACAGGCAGTTGTTTGCTGCTCAAATTTTCCCCTGCGGCTGTCGTATCCGCCCTGCAGCATAAACCCTAATACCGAAGTGGCCGGGCGGTATTGAATCAATCCACCCACATACATACCAACACCTCTTCCTTTGTGAAAAGTTGCAGGTGATACAAATTCAGTACTCAGTTGCCTGGTGCTTCCGTCAAAAAAGTTAACATTCGCTGCACCAACCACACCAAAATACCAGGATGGTTTTGTATAGCTCTGTGCCTGCAATGATGTTTGAATTCCGGTGAGTATAAAAGCACTTACAATAAGACTTTTAACGACCAGGCTATAAGTGAACCCCGCCTGGCGGGATTCCTTTGAATAATTATTTTTAAATTTCATATTTTTTTTGTTTACGGCTTATTGATAATGTTAGTATGAGTCATAACTACTGCACCATTCCTGGCAAGCATTCGTCCAACTGCTGTGGCATATGAGTTCATGGTGATGGATGTTAATGCTAAAATGTTTCCCTGGAAAGAAGTATAGTCACCAATTACGGCTGAGCTGCCGGTTTGCCAGAAAATATTTTTAGCCTGTGCTCCTCCGGTAAGTATAACACTGCCACCGGCACCGCCTACAGTAGTAAAGCCGGATGCAATTTGAAAAATCCAAACAGCATTTACATCGCCTTGTGCATCGAGCGTAAGATTACCATTCGCTATTGAAAGTGTTGATGTAGTCTTGTAAATACCCGGTGCAAGTGTTTTACCACCCTGGTCGCCTGATACGGTTACCGGTGCAGGAGATACTGCTCCTTCAGCAGCAAGGTATGCATTGGTAAGATCGGTCTTGGCCTGTAGCAACATAGCTGGCGTGCCTGGAGGTGCAATATCATCAGATGCATAGATCGCTCCATTAACTATAATAGCCGGAGGGAATCCTGTAACTGAAGAACGAACACCGGGATAAATTCCTACATCCATATTATTTATTACACTAAAACCTGCCTGGTTACTAACACCTACTCCTGCTAAAATTCCGAAACGGGCTGCTGTTCCAAGAACTACAGGACCGGGGCCTGGAGTTGTACCAGTACTAAAGCTCCACACATAATTATTTGCCAATGGAGTACCGGCAACATTTTTAGCGCCGGTAGTTATAGTAGCGGTATAAGTACTATTGATTAAGAGATTAACAGCGGGTGTAAAAGATGCTGTAGTACCACTGTAAGTGACAGTACCGGCAACTGGTGTGCCCGCCCTGCTTAAGGTAAAGGTTGTAAAATTAATAGTAAGCGGATCCATAGGCATACTGAAAGTAGCAGTGATTACTTTACTAAGTGGTACATTAACAGCATTACTGGTGGGATCGGTAGAAATCACTGTAGGTGCTAGATTAGACCCGGTAGTGAAAGTCCAAACATAATTAGCTGCTAATGCTGTACCGGCTAAATTTTTAGCTCCGGTGGTAATAGTTGCTGTATAAACAGTATTGGTTGCAAATGGAGCCGTAGGGGTAAATGTTGCTGTAGAACCACTATAAGTAACAGTTCCTAAAACAGTAATTGCCCCCTGTTTAATGGTAAACGTGGTAGCATTAATTGTCAACGGATCCATCGCCATATTAAAAGTTGCTGTAACAATTTTATTTAGTGCCACACCGGTTGCATTGTTTGCCGGATCAGTTGATATTACTACAGGCGAAACTGCTGTACCTGTTGTAAATGTCCATACATAATTATTGGCCAGTGGCGTACCAGCCGGATTCCTGGCACCTGTGGTAATGGTTGCTGTGTAAACAGAACCAGCCATAAGATTTGTGGTTGGTGTGAAGTACGCGGTTGAACCGCTGTACGTAACAGTGCCGGGAACAATTGTTGAACCCTGCATCAATGTAAATGATGTTGCATTAATGGTAAGTGGGTTCATAACCTCGCTAAAAGTTGCACTGATAACTTTATTTAATACCACGCCAGTTGCACCATTTGCAGGATCGGTTGATATTACAGTAGGCGCTGTTAAAGCTCCGGTTGTAAATGTCCATACATAATTAGCTGCAAGGCTTGTGCCTACTGTATTTTTAGCCCCCGTGGTAATGGTTGCTGTGTACAATGTGTTAAGTGTAAGTGGAGCTGTTGGCGTAAATGATGCTGTGTTTCCACTATAAGTAACAATACCTGCAATTGCAGTAGCACCTTGCTTTAGTGTAAAAGTTGTTGTATTAATTGTCAATGGGTTCATTGGCATATTAAATGTTGCAGTAACTGTTTTATTAAGTGGAACTCCTGTAGCATTGTTTGCCGGATCTGTAGAAATTACTACCGGTGATAATGTATTGCCGGTACTGAAAGTCCAGATATAATCAGCCTGCAACGCATTTCCGTTTTCATCCATAACGGCTGTTGTAACCCTGCCTGTATAAGTAGTATTAATGGCAAGCGGGCTTGCTGGTGTAAAAGTAGCCGTGAAACCACTGTAGGTTACAGTTCCCAAAACTGCAACAGTGCCTGCCTGTATAATGATTGATGACTGCGTAATTGTAGCAGGATTCATTTTTTCATTAAAGGTTACTGTAATTATTTTATTAAGAGCTACACCGGTTTCCAGGTTTGCCGGATCGGTTGATATTACTAATGGACAAACGCCGTCCACCTGAACAAAATCATCTTTTTTGCAACCACCTAAAAACGCCGCCATTAATATGGTTGCGAATGCGGTCAACAATAAGATTTTCTTTTGTGTTTTCATAGAAGTAGATTTTAAGATTAAAAGATTTATTTATGTGGCAAAGTTCCAGCAGTTTGTTGCAGAATTATTACACAACCTTGGAATTAACTTACATTATTCACACATCGTGCTGATGTCACCAATAGATTGTAACCATGTGTGAATGATATAACTTTTAGGAGAAGTTATATAACAATGCAAAGATTAATTGGCCTGAACTTTGCCGTATCATCATAAAAAACATATGCCTTTACTTACTATTTTACTTGTGCTTGTTATTGCTGGTGTTATTCTGTGGCTTATCAATACTTATATACCCATGGATAGGAAGATCAAAAGTATCCTCAACATCGTAGTAGTAATTCTTATTATTATATGGCTGCTGCAGGCATTCGGCCTGTTGGGTTCATTGAAGAATGTGCAGATTTAAAACAACTTTTTAACCCGGTCCGGTAATTAATGAAAAATGAAAATATTTAAAAAAATAAGCATGGTATATACCTTGCAGATTCTGGTTGTAATTGTTCTTTTCTGGTACCCCCGTTCGGTAGAAGGGCCTGAACAAAACAGCACCGGTACGCTTGTAGAAAAAAATAATTATCCAAAAAAAGAGTTGAATCCTCTACCTGAATTGCCAGGTACAATTCTTTTATTAAATGAACCGGGAACCGGGTTTAAAGCGTTTTCCTTTTTCGGCCTGGATAAGTAATATCATTATAAAATCAAGCCGGTTAATGAAGCATGTTTTTTAGATCCCGGCAAAAACTATAAAAATTTTGGTGCCCCTTTTAAAGAATATTTTTACAGACAGCGGTAATGTAACCTTGTTTACAGGCAGGTTTTTTAAAGAAGTATTCAGACCTCCTTTTGAAATAAAGGAATTTATCAGGCAGTGTTATGTTATAGGTTATAAATCTCTTCCCCTGGTAGGTATTACCGGTTTTATTATGGGGCTGGTACTTACACTGCAATCCCGCCCTACGCTTGCAGAGTTTGGAGCTGAGTCCTGGTTGCCAGGAATGGTAGCTTTATCCTTGGTAAGAGAAATTGCTCCCGTTATTACTGCGTTGATCTGTGCCGGCAAAATTGCATCAGGCATTGGTGCAGAGCTGGGTTCCATGAAAGTTACCGAGCAAATTGATGCTATGGAAGTATCAGGCATTAATCCATACAAATACCTGGTAGTAACAAGAGTATTAGCTACCACATTGATGGTGCCTATATTGGTTTTTTTTGCAGATGCGGTAGGGATATTCGGCGGTTACATTGGCATCAATATTCACAGTGATGTAACCTTGTTCCGTTATTTTTCAAAGGTACTGGCCTCCCTCGATTTTCTGGATATTATACCAGCTACCATTAAAACCTTCTTTTTTGGATTCTTTATTGGGCTTATCGGATGCTACAAAGGATATACAGCCGCAAATGGAACAGAAAGTGTGGGTAAAGCTGCTAACTCAGCTGTGGTTGCTGCTTCCTTAACCATTTTTATCATAGATATGCTGGCCGTGCAGATCACAGATCTTTTTTTCTAAATAAATGATAACAGAAGAAATCAATATCAAACAAACACCGGGAGAACTAAATAACAGCCCGGTGATTAACATAGAGGGATTAAGAAAATCTTTTGGTGAAAATAATGTTGTACTAAGTGCTGTTGATCTTGTTGTAAACAAAGGCGAGAACCTTGTGGTACTGGGCAAATCGGGCTCAGGCAAATCAGTTTTAATAAAATGCTTGGTGGGCCTGGTAACTCCCGACAGTGGTAAAATACAGGTGTTTGATACAGATATAACTACCCTTGATGAGAAACAATTGAATGCGGTAAGGATAAGAATTGGTTTTCTTTTCCAGAATGCTGCATTATATGATTCAATGTCGGTAAGAGAAAATCTGTCTTTCCCACTTAAACGGCATTCAAAAAACATCAGTTCAGAAGTAGTAGAGGAAGCTGTTTTAAAAGCTTTAACTGATGTAGGACTTGAAGAAGCAATTGATAAAATGCCTGCTGAATTATCGGGCGGTATGCGTAAAAGGATCGGGCTGGCACGAACCCTTATTTTAAAACCGGAGATCATCCTGTATGATGAACCAACCACCGGGCTGGATACAATTACATCACGGGAAATCAGTGAACTGATATTGGGCATACAGAAAAAAAATAAAACCACCTCAATCATCATTACACATGATATGGCTTGTGCAAAATTAACAGGCGACAGGCTGGTGATTTTAAAAGAAGGTTTAATTCATGCAGAAGGCACATATACCGAATTGGAAAAAAGTGAAGACGAATGGGTTCGTTCGTTTTTCAATTAATCAGCTACTTAAAAAATTATTTTATGAATAAAGATTCAGGTTACAAATTAAAATTAGGAATGTTTGTTATAATCGGATTGGTGCTTTTTGCGTTAACTATATATTTCGTTGGCAAACAGAAAAATCTTTTTGGATCCACTTTTCATTTAAAAGTAAAATTTAAAACCGTGAGTGGCTTACAGGCTGGAAATAATGTTCGTTTTTCAGGCATTAATATAGGCACTGTTGATGCCATAGAATTGATAACAGACAGTTCTGTAATGGTTATTTTGGTAGTTAAAAAAGAAGTTCAGCAATTTATAAAAACTGATGCAGTTGCTGCCATTGGGTCTGATGGTTTAATGGGAGATAAAATACTCACCATTACTCCGGGAACACAATCAACCAAGCAGGTATCAGATAATGATATGATCAATTCGAAGAGCCCTATAGAAATGGCTGATGTGATGAGCAGTTTGAAGACAAGTGTAGATAATGCCGGTATTATAACAGCGCAACTTGCCCAGATCAGCTATAAGATGAATAACGGTAATGGCGCCTTATCCAGGCTGATCTCGGATGAGCAATTTTCTAACAGCCTCCAGGGAACGCTAACCAACCTGGAAACAAGTACCAAGCAATTCTCTAAATTCACTACAAACCTCAATGATGGAAAACTGGCTGTAAAACTTGATTCAACCATGTCTAACCTGCAATCCAGTACAAAAGGATTAAATGATAATATGGATGCAGTGAAGAATAGCTTTTTATTAAGAGGCTATTTTAAAAAGCAGAAAAAAGCAGATGAAAAGAAGAAGGCCAACCTGAAAAAACAGCAAAACAAGCAGCAGTTAAATAATTTAAAAAATGCAAAAGACAGCATAAAGTAAAGCAATATATATGTGGGAATAATGCAAATTAATATCTGTAAAATGTAACAATTTTATGTAAAATAGGATGCAACTTTGTTTTTTTATCAAGACATAAATAAAATTAAACCTCATGAATAACCCAACAGAAATAAAAGGAAACTGGCCTGACATAAAAGAAAAACTTAAACAAAAGTTTGGTATGCTTACCGAAAGTGATTTATTATTTGCACAAGGTAAGCAGGAGGAAATGCTGGGAAGGTTACAGACCAAACTTGGCAGAACGAAAGCAGAAGTTTACAAAATTATTTGTGAGTTATAGATTATTCCCTGGCATCTGAAGATTAATAAAAATCAAGGTTACACCCATACAATTGGTTACTTTAAAATTGGCATACAATTTGAAATTACCCATCATAGCAGTGTTAAAATTAAAACACTATGTGTAAGTAACATGCCACTGCCAATAATTAAACATAATTCACTAATCAATTAAATTAATCAACATGGGAAATTTACTCTACACAATAGCTGTGATCCTGGTGATCATCTGGGCTATTGGATATTTAGGATTTGCTGCCGGGGGCATAATACATATCCTTTTGGTAATTGCAGTAATAGCGATAGTTATACGATTAATCCAGGGACGAAAAGTTCTTTAACTTCACTTAAAATTTAAATAAAATGGGAAACTCAAACGACAGTGGAAAATTAATTGGCGCCATTATTATTGGAGTTGCAATTGGTGGAGCGTTAGGTATTTTGTTTGCTCCTGATAAAGGAAGTGAAACAAGAAAAAAAATATCAACAAAGGGTAATGATCTTACCAGTGCAATTAAAGATAAGTTTGGAGAATTTGTTGACAAATTTAAAAAAGAATTGGAAACAGCACAGGATGAAGCGCAGGATTTTGTAAGCACAGGAAAATCGGTAATTGAAAAACTGTAAGCAAATAAAATTTTGCCCGCTTAATCATACTTGTTATTCATCCATTACACACCAAGCATTATTTTAAACATGAATGCAATCAGATCATCATCAGATTTAAAAATGGCTATCCGGCAGTTGGAATTAAAACAGGCCAACGAATTGATTCAACTTAAAGATGAATTCAGGGATACAGTGGAAGGTCTTAAGCCAATGAATTTAATTAAGGGCGCTTTTAAAAAAGTAACTTCATCTCCGGATATAAAAACAGATGTTTTAAATGCTGTAATTGGATTAACTACCGGATTCGTTACAAAAAAACTGATGAT
>JBBSJI010000053.1:0-20593 GCA_038257425.1 Chitinophagales bacterium | reverse complement strand
TGGTCATCATACATGGCCATATGGCTTCCATTGGAACATAATAAAAATCTTCCATTTGCAAATTGCGTGCTCATCCATTTCATATGTTCAGGATCCATGGTATCATGTGTGCCGCCAATGGTAAGAGTTGGTGTTTTTATTTTTGGCAACTCCTTAGTTACATCCCAGTTAATTAAATTACCGCCAATACCAAATTCACTGGGCCCCTGCATGGTAACGTACAAGGACTGGTTCGTTTTACTGAGAGCCCTCGTCATCGGTTCAGGCCATTGTGCTAATGGTAAGCGACAGATATGCTTGGCATAAAAATGCGGCATCAATAACTCCATGTATTTAGGGTTTTGGAAATCGCCTTTAGCTTCTATCTGCCTGATGGTATCTAAGATCTTTGGATCGAATTGTGGAGCCAGTACTTCCTGTGCATATTTACCATACGCAGGGCAACTGCTCATCATATTACTGATGATAAGGCCTTTTAAATTATCCTGGTATTTTAAAGCATACTGCATGGCAAGTATGCCTCCCCAGCTATGCCCAAGTAAATAAAAATTATCTTTATTTAAATTGAGTGCTTTTCTTACCTGTTCCACTTCTTCTACAAACCGGCCAAGGTCCCACATGCTGGTATCTTTTGGATTGTCTGAAAGTCCGCAACCCAATTGATCGTAGTAGATTAGTTCAACACCTTCGGGCAACAAAAAATTCTCAAAACATTCAAAGTATTCATGCGTAGCACCCGGGCCGCCATTGAGTAATAGTAATTTTATTTTTGGATTACTGCCAATGCTTTTGGTCCATACATTGAATTTACCTTTTGGGGTTTCAATAGGAATTACTTTAACACCACCTGTTTGAATTTCTTTATACAGGTCTTCACTAACAGCAGCAGTTGCAGTTGTTTTGTTTTGATCGTTGCAACTAAGCAGTATAATGGCAAACAATCCAAAGATGATCTTTTTCATAAAACAGTTTATTTGGTTTACAATATTCAGGCAGTTATAAATTCCTTGAAAATACTTTCTTTTATGGCAGGCCATTCTTCGTTGATAAAGCTGTAATAAACAGTATCACGGGCAACGCCAATATCGTTGATGCTGTGTTTTCTTAAAACACCTTCTCTTACTGCACCAATCTTTTCCATGGCCCGCTGCGATTTTAAATTGGTGCCTGCTGTTTTCAATTCCACCCGGTTGAGTTTCAATTCTTCAAACGCAAAATTCAACATCAAGTATTTATTGTGTTTGTTGATGCCGCTGCCCTGCAGGAGTGGGTCTATCCATGTCCAGCCTATTTCAAGCCGCTTATCCCTGGCTGAGATATTGGCATAGCGGGTACAACCGGCATAGCGGTTCTCTTTTTTATCAAACATGGCAAAAGGGTAGGAGGCTTTATTTTCCCGCTCTTTGAGTGCAGTATTAAAGTATCTGGTAAAACCAGCTTCATCAACAATATGGGCAAGGGTAAATTTCCAGATATCCGGGTTGTTTAAGGCAATTGCCAGTAAGGGTTCAAAATGTTTTTGGGTGAGGGGCTCTAATCTTGCCCTTTCATCTTCCAGTATGGTCTCCTGTTCAAAAAAACTATCGGTGATCATTTTTAATTCTTTGGTTTTATCAGGTTAATTACATGTTTATCAATTGGCAGACTTACAGATTCATCTGTCAGCTCATTCCAATTTATAAAACGAAAGGTTTCTGTCTCACCTGATTCTTCATACATTTTAATTTGCTGTTCATCAAAGTCAAAAGGCCTGGTACGAAGTGGTGCAGTTATGGCTTCCAGTGCTTCTACATAATAATAAATGGAAATGATCTGGTGATCGGGATTAAATGCGCTTTTTTGATAAAAATCTGTTGTGTAAATATGATTGGCAATTTTTACTTTCAGGTTCATCTCCTCCATAAATTCCCGCTGGAGGCAATCACGGGTACCTTCTCCAAATTCTAATCCTCCACCCGGGAATTTGGTTATATAAGCACCTCTTATAAATTCATCGCTTACTAAAACCTGGTTCTGCTCATTAATTAAAATACCATACACCCGTAAGTTGAACATCATTATTTTTTTAAACGTTTCCAGTAATTCCACATGGCCAGTGCAAGAATTACAATTGATAAAATTACGGGCACCCAAAATGCATACTCTCTTTCCATGTAGGGTATGGGTACATTCATACCATAGATACTTGCTATTAAAATGGGAATGCTCAGGAAGATGGTGAGGGTTGTAAGCCGCTTCAGCACGTCGTTCTGGTTATTGCTGATGATGCTTGCAAATGCATCCAGTGTACTGTTAAGAATGGTAGTATACGTATTTGCCATCTCCAATGCCTGGGATGTTTCTACGATAAGGTCTTCCAGGAAGTCAATTTCATCTTCATTAAGGCGCAGTATGTTTGTACGCCGTATTTTCATCATCAGCAATTCATTGCTACGCAATGCCGTAATAATGTACACAAAACTTTTTTGAATGCGCATCAGTTGCAGCAGCTCTTCATTGCGGTTGCTGTCGTACAGTTTTTGTTCCAGCCCATTGCGCCGGGTATTAATTTCCTTTAGGTAATCCTGGAAATTGCTGGTTATTTTTTCAAATATTTTCAACACCATCATATTCGTCCTGTCGGGATTCCGGTTCTGAAACGAGTTAAGGAATTTTTTTATGGCCTCATTCTCAAAAGAGTTAACCGTTACGATCTGGTTATGGGTTAATATTATACAAATGGGTATGGTGATATAAAATGCATCACTCAGGTTAAAGGAATTATTCTCGGTAGGGGTTTTAATTACAATGAGCTTTACATCATCTTCAATTTCGTAGCGGCTGCGTTCATCTATATCCAGTGAGTCTTTTAAAAAATCAATGGGAATATCCATTGTTTCGCTCAGTTCGGTAAATTCTTCCTGCTTCAGCGGCGGTAATACATTTACCCAAACTGCATTTTCTGCTTTATCAATGGCAATAGTCCTTTTATCTGTGTTCTTAAAATATTGAATCATGTGTTTTCAACTGTTTTTGGTAAGCTTTGCAGGTGGTGTTCTGTATGGAAGATTGTAAAATAACAAAGTTCTCTTAAAGTAATGCGGCCCAGTAATGGATGTTTAACCAGGTAACTGTCCAGGTCTTTTTCAGATCTTTTCTTATCCAATGCTTTAATAAACTTTACAGTGGCTGCATTCCAGTTGTTCAACAATCTTTGTTTGCCGTATTTAACCTCAATAGGTTTAGGTACAAACCTGCCGCTTGCCCTACCACCTTCGCTCAGTTTTTTGTAATATTTATCTTTTACTTCTTCAAAGCTGCGGGAAGGCCTGTTTGCTGTACCTGCCATCCATTTAACTAAAAACTTAGGCAATGTATATGCAAGTGTTGTTGTATTGGTAGAAATAATAAGGTGCTGCACATTTTCTGCAACCGACCATTTGGATGGCAGCCGATTAAAAAGCAATGGCTCATCTATGCTTTTGCAAGCTTCTGTAAATTGCTTAAAAACATTTTCAGATGCAGTTATTATTTCTGTTTTGGTCATATGTCTATTTCGCCTTTGTACACCATTTCTGCAGGTCCGCAGAGCCAGATATTTTCAAAATGTGCGTCATCAGTTTTGTTAAACTCAACGCTTAAATTTCCGCCGGGGGTTTTTACTTCTACCCGGTTAAAGCCTCTTTCATTGTGTGCATTCATAAGCGCAGCAGCAGTTACTCCTGTACCGCAACTCATCGTCTCATCTTCAACACCACGTTCATAGGTGCGTACAAAAATTCCATCCTCATCAATTACTTCTACAAAATTCACATTAATACCTTCTTTTTCAAACTGTTTGCTGTAGCGAATCTCACGGCCTGTTTCTACAACATTAATATCTTCTACATTGCTTGCAAATTTTACAAAATGAGGAGATCCTGTATTTAAAAGGGCATAGCCTGAATGCTGCTCAACCGTGGCTACATCCTGCATTTTTAAACGTACTATTCCGTGCATATCAATTTCTGCTTCATGTGGCCCATCAATAGCAATAAAGCGGTATATGCTTTTATGCATCCCCTGATGGCTGGCAAATTTCACCAGACATCTTCCCCCATTGCCACACATCGTACTTTCATTGCCATCTGCGTTATAGTATATCATTTCAAAATCCATTGTATCATGATTATTCAATAACATCAGCCCATCTGCACCAATACCAAACCTGCGGTGGCAGATATGTTTTACCTGCTGAGCTGTTAAGCCATCATATTTGTTATCCCTGTTTTCCAGTATTACAAAATCATTTCCTGTTCCCTGGTATTTATAAAATTCTATTTTCATTCCTTTTAAATATTTGAATCTGAAATTATCTGTAAAGATTGTTTTATTAATCCTTCTACAGCCAGGTTTCCGTTTGTAGAAAATTCTTTGCTGATGCGGTTGGCTACAATGGCACTAAGGCTTAAACAATGATGGCCCAATGCATTTCCCAAACCATATATGGCAGATGTTTCCATTTCAAAATTAGTTATGCGGTAATTACCAAACTGAAAATTGGTAAGGTTATCGATCAGCATCGGATAACCAAGCCCTAATCTTAATATCCTGCCTTGCGGCCCATAAAATCCAGGACAGGTTACTGTAATGCCCTGGTGATAATTATGGGTAAAATGTTTGATCAATGCAGCACCGGCCATATTGATATAAGGCCAGATCTTACCGGTGTTCAATTGAGTATGTGTATTGAATGCCTGAATGATCTGTTTTTCTTCTTCATTGCTTTCGGAGCGGTAAAAATGCATGAGGTTATCCAGCCCAAGGCCATGTGTACTGGCAACAAAACTATCAACCGGGATATCTTTTTGTAAAGAACCGGATGTGCCGAACCTGATAATATTTAGCCGGGTAAGTTTGTCTTTTATCGATCTTGTTTCAAAATCAATATTAACTAATGCATCAAGTTCGTTCAAAACGATATCAATATTATCAGGCCCAATACCTGTGCTTACACAACTGATCCTTTTTTTGCCAATAAAGCCTGTATGCGTAATAAACTCACGGTGATTATTACGATATTCAATTTTATCAAAATGTTTGCTTACTTCGCCAACACGGTCGGGGTCACCAACAGTGATGATAGTTTCTGAGATCTCTTCAGGACGGCAGTTTAAATGATAAACGGCCCCACGGTCATTAATGATCAACTCCGATTCTGCGATCCTGCTCATAATTTTTATTTTACAAATTGCGTTTTGCAATTTTCTTTAAAATTACCCTATTTTTGCACTTGTAAAAAATGAAATCGTACTTACTTTAGATTTTTGATTTTTTCATTTTTACTTTTGAATTATCTGGTCCTGTAGCCGAGTGGCTAGGCAAAGCTCTGCAAAAGCTTCTACACCGGTTCGAATCCGGTCGGGACCTCATACCTTACTTACGTCATTGCAGAAAGGGATTTGTTCACTTTGTTAGCAATGACGTTTTTATTTTTTAAAAATATGTTTGTAAAATACCTGCATTGGATTGGCATTGCCGCCTGCATTACACTGATCATTTCCTGTTTTTTGCCCTGGAGTTATTATGCCGACCTTAAGCAGTCCTTCACCGGCTTGTATAGTTATGATAATCATTATGGAAAACCCGGTAAATTCTTGATTTTTTTTGGAGCTATAACACTTCTGTTTATGGTATTGCCCAGGGTTTGGGCTAAAAGGACAAACCTGTTTATCTGTGCAATTACGCTGGCCTATGCTATTAAAACCTTTATCCTTTTTGGGAGTTGCTATAATAATTCCTGTCCGCAAAAATTGTTTGGCTTATACCTGATGGTTGCCTGCACGGTGATCATGCTGATTGCTGCTGCTTTTCCAAACGTAAAACTTTCAGATAAAAAATAAGTTTATTTCAGCTTTTACTTTTTAAAATATCCAATAGATTTTGTCATATCGATCCCCGATAGCCATCGGGAGAGATATCTGCAAATACCGTCATTATTTGAGGCTTGTAATTCTCAGCAATAGATTTCTCCTGTCGTCGAAATGACAGGGAATTTTATACTTAATTTTTCTTCACTTCCTTGGCCCAGGCATCTTTTAAAGTTACTGTGCGGTTGAATACAAGTTTTTCTGATGTTGAATCATTATCCAGGCAAAAATATCCTTTACGTATAAATTGATAACGGCTTTGCAATGTTGCTTCTTTAAGCGATGGCTCAACAACTGCATTGGTAATTACCTGTAAAGAATCCGGGTTTATCGTGTCTTTAAAATCTCCCTCTTCGCCCAATGGATTTTCTGAAGTAAATAAACGCTCATACAAACGTACTTCGGCCTTTATTGCATGTTCTGCACAAACCCAATGAATGGTTCCTTTTACAGTAATACTGCTGGTATCGCTGCCGCTTTTACTTTCGGGAATATAAGTACAATGGATTGCTGTAACCTTACCATCAGTGTCCTTTATAAAACTTTCGCATTTAACAATGTAAGCACTTTTTAAGCGTACCATACTGCCGGGCGCCAGCCTGAACCATTTTTTTGCAGGCTCTTCCATAAAATCTTCACGCTCTATCCAGAGTTCTTTGCTGAAAGGCAGCTCTCTTCTTCCTAATGTTTCATCCGGGCCATTCTCACTGCTTAACAGTTCTGTTTTACCTTCTTCATAATTATCTATAATAAGTTTTACAGGATCAAGCACGGCCATTACCCGCAAGGCTTTTTGATTGAGGTCTTCCCGTAAACAAAACTCCAGCAAACTCATGTCAATAAAATTCTCTCTTTTAGCTACGCCGATCTTATCACAAAAGGTACGTATACTCTCGGGTGTGTAACCTTTCCTGCGGAATGCACTGAGTGTTGGCATGCGGGGATCATCCCAACCATTAACATGCCCGTCATTTACCAGCTGTAGCAATTTCCTTTTGCTCATCACTGTGTAGGTCATATTCAGCCGTGCAAATTCATATTGATGGGATGGAAAGATCTCCAGCTTTTCAATTAGCCAGTCATACAGTTCTCTATGCGGAATAAATTCAAGTGTGCAGATAGAGTGGGTGATATGCTCAATGCTGTCGCTTTGACCATGTGCAAAATCATACATGGGGTAGATGCACCACGCATTGCCGCTACGGTGATGATGGGCATGCCTGATGCGATAGATAATAGGATCTCTCATAAGCATATTAGTGTGAGCCATATCAATTTTAGCACGCAGTACTTTCTCACCATCCTTGTATATGCCTGCCTTCATATCCGTGAACAGGGTAAGGTTTTCTTCAATTGTCCTGCTGCGGTATTGATTGTCTTTACCAGGTTCGGTAGGCGTTCCCTTAAAAGCGGCAATTTCTTCAGCAGTTGAATCATCAACGTATGCAAGGCCTTTGTTTATAAGCGTAACAGCGTAATCATATAAAGTGTCAAAGTAATCAGAGGTATACAATTCTTCAGCCCACTTAAAGCCCAGCCAGCGGATATCATCTTTAATACTGTCTACATATTCTGTTTCTTCGGTAACCGGGTTGGTATCATCAAAGCGAAGATTGGTTTTGCCGCCATATTTTAAGCCTAGTCCAAAATTGAGGCATATTGATTTTGCATGACCGATATGTAAATAGCCATTTGGTTCAGGCGGAAACCGGGTGAGTATTGATTTGTATTTACCATTCTTAAGATCGGCTTCAATGATCTCCTCAATAAAGTTGAGGCTTTGCACAGCATCCCGTGGATTTTCTTCGCTCATTATTTTTGTTTTGAAACGCAAATTTACGGTAATAGCAGTTTGAGTTGGGGAAAGGGCATAAAAAAACCTTTTTATCAGTTACTGTTTTGTAAATAATAAAAAGGCCTCTTTTAAAAGTGAGATGCTTCTTTCTTCAGCATGACAAAGTTAAGCCCTACCCATATTTCTAAGATGAGCTGAATGCGATGCCACTGCATGGCGCATTTTTCTGAACTCAATATATTTTACACCATACTCCTGGCATGTTTGTTTAATTATTTTGCTGATGGCAGGGTAGTGTATATGAGAAATCTTTGGGAACAGGTGATGTTCTATTTGGAAATTTAAACCGCCTACCAACCAGGATATCAACCTGTTTTTTGTTGCAAAATTTGCTGTGGTCTCTATCTGGTGAATTGCCCATTCGTTTTCGATCCTGTTAATATCTGCGTCAGGCACCGGGAATGTTGTTTCTTCTACTGTATGTGCCAGCTGGAAAACAATACTCAATACAAATCCGGCAAACATGGCAATTATCAAAAAGCCTACAAGCCATTGCACAAAGCCCAATAACATAATAGGTAATACAATCATCATAAAATAATAACCTGCTTTGGCAAACCAGAATGCAAAATGCTCAAATTTGCTCATCTTTTTAATGGGTACATCGCCTACTTTTTTACTGAAATATTTTTTATAATCAGTTAGAAAAACCCAAACTAATAATAAAAGAGTATATAAAAACCAAACATAAATATGCTGGAACCGATGGATGAAATATTTTTTTTGTGTAGAACACATACGCAATAATGGTTTGATTTCAATATCATCATCCACTCCATCAATATTGGTATAGGTATGGTGAATGATGTTATGTTTATTATTCCACATGATACCACTTGCCCCTAAAGCATTTACTGAAAATGCCGCAATCTTATTCCATATTTTACTGTTGCTGAAACTGCCATGACCACCATCATGCATAACATTAAAACCGATAGCTGCAGTTAATCCTCCCATTAAAAGACATTCCAGGATAGCAACCCAGGCTACGGGTGTAAAAAATAAAACATGCACATACAGGGCAACATACGTTGTCCATAATAAAACAGCTTTAAAGTAGAGTCCAAAATTTCCTGTAGCGGGCTTTTTTGATTCTATGAAATAATTATTCACCCTTTTTTTGAGTTCCTGGTGAAAGGTAGAGCCTTGTACGTTTAAAAATTTGGGAGTTGCCATTATTGAATATTTGAATTTTAAGTATTTTGTTTTATGATGGGGTCAAAACTTTTTAAACCAACCATCTTGTCTGATATAAATCCTTCTGCAAATTTTACACCAATCATCTTACCAAACCACTTATGTCGGTAGATCACGCTGTCTAAAAAATCCGGTGTTGATATATATGTTTGCGGTTCATTTGTACCTGAATAGTGAAACTGTGTTTTATAAGCTTTTATGGCTTCTATCTTCTGTTCAAAAACATCAGTTATATCTATCACAAAATCGGGCTGCAGCATCCTGTCCTGAATATACCTGAAAACATACTTAGGCCGCCATGCTTCCTGCAATTCTCCATTGCTCTCTGTTTCTATTTTCCTTAAACCAGCTAAAAATGCTGCATCAGCTACTAATTTAGAAGAGCGGCCATGATCAGGATGGCGATCTTCAGGGGCATTGCATAAAATTATTTCCGGTTGATAAGCCCTGATGGCAGTTATAATTCTTCTTTGATGTGCTTCATCATTCTGTAAAAAACCATCAGCCATTTCTAAATTCTCCCTTATTTCAACACCCAATATTTTTGCCGCATCTGCGGCCTCTGTTTTCCTCGTTTCTGCGGTGCCCCGGGTGCCCAATTCCCCACGTGTAAGATCAATGATGCCCGTCTTTTTACCATTTTTTTTCTCAACCAGTAATACACCTGCACAACTCAATTCCACATCATCCGGATGAACACCAAAGGCCAATACATCTAACTTCATTCTTAAACTGATAGTTTAGGCTGCAAATTAACTCATTTAAGTGAATATGCCAGAAGAATAGATATGACATATATCCTGATTTGCCAACTTATTAACAGTAAAAAGTGAATTGGGTAGAATTATAACAATACAGGGACAGCATTGTTCTTTCTGAACAAGATATTTTGAAGATCAATTGGCTGTTAGCTGTAGAGAAACACCATAAGGGAAACCATAGGTTTGACAAACTTCCTTAACGATCATTTCCATCTGGTAGTCTTCGCCTGCAGCATTGTAAGGCTGCTTTAGGTTACTGCTGAAGAAGAAGGCAACCGTTTGGTAAAAACGTGCCGTGATGCCACCTTTATATTCTTTAATAATGTCGTAACAATCATTCCCTGTCTGCCTGTTAATAAGTTTCATTAAAACTTTGCCCTGGTAAATGGATAGATTACTCAATGGGTCGGTAAACTCTTTTTTCAAATCTTTCTCCCTCGATTTTATATAAGCCTTTCTTTCCGCTTTATCCGTCATTCCTTCGAGTTTGGCATTCATTTCATTAAGGATCAAGCCCGACCTTAAAGCATAAGGGTAGGTAACGATAATGGCATTGCGTAACCTCGTCCATTTTGCCCTGCTTGCCTGGTTTGCATTCGAAATTTTAGAAAGCATGGTAACCATGTATAAGGTCTTTGCCTCTATAGTGTCACCATTATAAACAACGGCATAAGTTGTAAGGGTATCACGTGCACCGGTTTGGGCATGTACAATAGTACCTGCCATTATTATTATCACAAGGAGGATTAAATTTTTTTTATGAAATATGAGGCGATGCAGCCAAACCATATTGTAAATTTACTATTTAGACCAATAATTAATTCATTTTGATGCTTAAGGTAACCCTAAAGTTTAGTTTTTATTGTGTTATTTTTCTTGTTCCGGGATGTAAGGAACCGGAAAAGGGCCCCACCGAACTTGAAATGCTGCATGTACAGGATTCTGTTTCTGAAGCCAGGATCGATTCTGCATACCAGTCAATCAAAAGTAATTGCGATACCCTGATGCGCAAGCAGGTGCCGCAGATGGTTGATTCTTTTTTGAAGGATTCTGCTTTATTACAGGCATTTTTTAAGCCCGCAAAATTATACAGCGATACCAATAAAAAAGTTGAAAGCGTAGTAAGGCAACTGCAGGCCGAGTGCGATTCTAGTTTGCAAAAAGAAACATATAGAATAGCCCGGCTCCGGCTAAAATTAAAGCAAGGGCAGCGTAAAAAGTTGAAAGCTTAGCTCTTTTAACAGCACTCATGATTATGCCAAGGGCCATAATGATCAGTCCCAGCCATACCAGGTTTATATAAGGAAAAACGTAGGCCTTCAATGTTATGTATTGTATCAGCTTGTCTGATTCTTTAATGCCTAATTTAATTTTATGTCCATCTGTAACACCTGCAAATTTTAAATACATATTCTGTGCATATACCGTATCATCAACCTGGTTTACACCAAATTCATCAACCTGTATCAAAGGGAAGGCCCTGAAATGCATGCTGTCTTTGCTGATGAGCGTTACATCTGCCATCAATGCGGCATCTGTTGTTTTAAACTTATATTTTTCGTTATTTGGATTCTTCACTACCCTGTTGAGAATGATAATGCCGTTACTGTAAAATGCAGTATCACCTTCGGACAGTTCTGTTATTTTAAACTGTGCAGTATCTTCTTCTTTGTTATTTACAGCATAGGAGATGTAGGTGAATACATCCTTGTTTAAATATGCTTTCGTATCCGGGTTGCTGCTCATGTTGTTATCCTTCATGATGTACACATCAGGCCACAGCGTGAATTGTTCAACTACTTTTTTTGCAGCATCTTTTCGTTGAAATAACAGTTCATAAAAACGCCTGCCTTTTTCATTGCCAAAAGAATCCCTCAGGTAAGTAACTTCATAAGGCCCCATGGCAGCTGGTACCTGACGGATGAGTGTAAGATTTTCCAAAGGGTTATCCGTTTCTTTGGTCATTGGGTCTTTACCACTGATCTGCAGGTTAATGCCATTTGCCCGGCTGTTGCTAATCACTTCTTTATTACTTGATGAAATTAAAATGCCCACAATCATTAATGCAAAACCAATATGAGCGATTGAACCCCCGGCAGCTTTCATTTTCCCTTTTAATCCTGTCCAGATATAAGCCGCATTGGCGATCACAGAATATATAGCAGCAAACAACGCAACATAAGCAGCACCTAAAAATCCTGCACCCATTTTATAATAAGTAAGCGGGTAAAAAATGGCAAGCAATGTTGTGATAGAGGCTGCAATAATTGTTGGTATGGCTATCTTCTTTAAAATATACCCCGACTCTGTTTTCCTGTATTTGAAATATTGAGTGATTGCACTCAGGAGCCCGATGATAATGGCAACAAGGATAATTATTTTATTGTAAGAGAATTCAACATTTTCAGGCTGAGCAATGCTGGTGCCTAATATCTTATTGTAAACAGGCACCGATGTTTTTGCAATAATGAACATGGCTGTTAAAAAGAAAACCAATGAGCCGATGAACATCCAGAACTCACGGGAGTTTGTGTTTTCTTCTTTAAGCTCAGCAGGCATCTTTTTTAAATTGGCGATCAGCATACCAATTGATGGGATAGTGAATGCTCCCACAAATAAAAGTATCATTACATTGATGGCCTTGCCGGCATCTGTAAAAGAATGTACCGATGTATCGCCTAAAACGCCTGTACGGGTTAAAAAAGTTGAATAGAGAATGAATATGAAAGTTAAAAAAGCAAAAAGATAACTGGCTTTTAAAGAATGTCCTGTGGCTTTAAAAATTACCATAGTATGCATACCGGCAATTAAGATCAGCCAGGGAACGAGTGATGCATTCTCAACCGGGTCCCATGCCCAGTAACCACCAAAAGATAAAGATTCGTAAGCCCATTTGCCTCCCATCATAATACCAACGCCTAAAACACAGGCACTGAATAAGGCCCAGGGAAGGGCAGGAGTAACCCAGTCGCCAAATCGTTTGGTTTGAATGCCTGCATAAGCAAATGCAAAAGGAATTATGGTGGATGCAAATCCTAAGAATAAAACAGGAGGATGTATCACCATCCAGTAATTGCGGAGTAAAACATTTAAGCCAATACCATCTTTAATAAATGTTAAGTAATTTGCCTGACTAAAAATGGGGCCGGCTATTTCGTTCCTTGTTAAAGTGAAGGGACTGCTTCCAAGTCTTACATCCCCAACATACAAACCCAGCAGCATCATTAATAAAAAGAACTGAGCTAAACTTACAACCGTCATCACCGGGGCTTCCCATTCTTTAGATCTTAGCATGATGAAGATTCCAAGTATGCTATGCCACAAGGTCCACAATAAAAAACTTCCTTCCTGTCCTTCCCAAATGCAGGCCAGCAGGTATTTTGGCTCCAGTTCTTTTGATGCATGTTTATAGGCATACAGATATTCAAAATAATGATTGGCGCAGATGTAAAAGATGGTAATAAAAATGATTACGGCAGAAATAAGCTGTGTAATAAAAGCGATCCTGGCAAAATTCAGCCATGATCTTTTTTCCCTCAGGTCATTTTTTTTGCTGGCAGTAAAATAGGCGATGGTTGAAATAATGGATGCAACAAATGCAAGCAGTACAAAAAAATGCCCGATACGCCCGGGTAATAAGTGTTCGCCTTCAAATTCCATTAAGTGTAATTATTAGTAAGCTGAATCCTTTTGATTAGTAATGGTCTTCTCCAATTCCTTTTTGTCATCTTTATATTTGCTGGGACATTTTAAGAGAATATCCTTGCATTCAAAATGGTCTGCCTGCATGGTGCCTTTCATAACTATACGCTCACTTTTTTCCAGGTCGGTAGGTTTACTGTTTTTAAAGATCACTTTTGTCTTTCCACCCAAACTGTCTACGGCATAAAAACTCAGGTAATTAGGATTGTTGATAGCATCGTACTCAATGGGTTCAGTTTTATCCAGTTTGGCGATCAGGTGAACGAATGTACCCTGCTTATTTTTAGCAGAGTCAATGCTTTCGTAAGTGGAAAAATCCCCAGCTGAAAAAACGATTAGGGCAACGATTAAGGCTGCTATTGCAACCAGAAATATGATATGGGTTCTTTTCATGTTCTTAATTTCGGGGCAAAGGTAATTCAATTGAAGTTTTTCCTTTCATTTTGGGCAATGATTTATATCATAAAGGATGAGTGGTTTAAAACAATTTTATGATTTAGTTAAAATAGCGATGTTTACCCGTGACATTATTTGCCAGTAGCTTATCTTTGCTCCGTTTTTTAAAACGGGCTGTTTAATAAATAATAATGATGACTGATCTTTCCAATTTTGATCCCAATGGTGTTGGTAATCCCGACAATAATATTTTTGGCTTACCCTTTACTGAAGAGGAAGCCAGGCTGATTATCCTGCCCATTCCCTGGGAAGTTACTGTAAGCTATAATGCAGGTACAGCAAGGGCCCCTGAGCATATCTTTAATTCAAGCCTGCAGGTTGACCTGTTTGACCCTGATGTAAAAGACGGGTGGAAGCAAGGCTTTTATATGCGGCCTTATGATAAAAAGATATTGATGAAAAGTGATTACCTGCGTAAAGAGGCAGAGCTGTATATTAATTATATCTCTCATGAAGAAGTGGTGGCCGATAATAAATTCATGTGTAAATCGCTTAAAGAAATAAATGAAGGAAGTAATTTTTTGAATAACTGGGTTTTTGAACAAACAAAGGAATTGTTGAATGCCGGTAAGCTGGTTGGCCTGTTAGGCGGAGACCACAGCACCCCGCTGGGATATTTTAAAGCCATTGCCGATAAACATGGTGATTTTGGTATCCTGCAAATTGATGCTCATTGCGACCTGAGAAATGGGTATGAAGGCTTTAAATATTCACATGCTTCCATTATGTATAATGCACTGGAGGAGATACCTCAACTGAATAAGCTGGTACAGGTGGGAATAAGGGATTATTGCGATGAGGAAGTTGAATACATCAACGCTAATAAAGAACGCATTGTCACTTATTTTGACAAGGATATTAAAGAGCGCCAGTATGAAGGAGAGACCTGGAAACAGATCGTGGATGAAATAATAAATCATTTGCCGGATAAAGTATTCATCAGTTTTGATATTGACGGGCTGGACCCTAAACTTTGCCCGCATACAGGTACACCGGTGCAGGGCGGATTTGAAACAGAACAGGTTTTCTACATCTTTAAAAAACTGGTTCAGAGTGGACGCAAATTTGTCGGTTTTGATCTGAATGAAGTGGGTGTTAGTCATGATGAGTGGGACGAAAATGTGGGAGCCCGTTGTCTTTTTAAATTATGTAATCTGTTGGTTGCTGCAAACCCGGCATAATGGAATACAACTTCACTTTAAAAGATAATAATCAAAAAACATTCAGGCTATTTGTATGGTTTTTATTTTTTCTTCATGTGGTGGCTGCTGCTGTATTTGCTTTAAATGCTGATGATGCAGACCTAAGGTTGAGTATTTATATTTTACTTGGATTTTACGTATTGATAGTAACAGGTTATTATTTTTCAAGAAAGCGTAGTAAAGCTTTTGATACATTTAGTTTGATCATGGCTTTATTGTATGCAAATTTCTGGTTAAAGCATGTTGGATTTTTTGCGTTGATGATCTTTGTACTGGTATATTTATTTGTAATGATAGTACAGGGCAAAAAAACTACTGTAGCTTTTTCAGAACAGGGAGTGCATGTAACCCGAATTTTTAAAACAATAATTTATAGTTGGGTGCAAACAGATAATGTAATTGTGAAAGATAATCTACTTACGATAGATCTTAAATCAAATAAGATCATACAGGCTGAAATTGTAGAAAACATTGCAAAGGAAGAAGAAATAAATTTCAACAGGTATTCTGCAGATCAGCTTAAAAATAATATTCAGCAACCCGTTTCTCAATTATAAAAGATGTTAAAAGAAAGTCCTTACATATTATACTCTGATGGTGAAGGAAATATTTTTGAAGATACTTCGCTGTATGTAACAGGCCGCAGTGGCTGGGATGCACTGCCCATACCTGCAGACGAATGGATAGAACTGCCGGCCGGCGGAAATTTATATGAACTGCCCGGCCGCAAAGGCATTGGCATTGATGTGGAAACCGGGGAGATGCGCTTGTGTGATAAAGGATGGGCTGTTGCTGCTTTCATTCCCCCGGCACATACAGGCTTATACATGGCTGCATACGAAACAGAAAAAAATGCACCAACACTTCCTTTATTCTGTTATACAGCTGCAGGCTGGCTTAATGAAAAGATATATGTACCTGCTGTAAGAATTGAGCAGGACATCAGGCAGGAATCGGAAGGATATGTAGAAGAGCTGATAGAAAAAGGTACACAGCATTTATTGGAAGCATATCCACATAACCGCCTAGTAAAACATTTGATGGAGAATTGCTGCATGACCTATACCTGTCCGGCTGCAAGGAATTTAGCAATTGGCAGGTGGGAGTGCCCAGTGCCTGTTTCGCCTGCATGCAATGCTAACTGCATTGGCTGTATCTCTTTTCAGCCGCTGGAAGAAACGATCATCAGCACGCAGGACAGGTTAACTTTTAAACCTACAGCTGCAGAGATCGTTGAGTTTACTGTGCCACACCTGGAAACTGCGCCATTCCCCTTAATTAGTTTTGGACAGGGTTGCGAAGGTGAGCCTTTGTTGATGTGGGAAACCATCCGTGATTCAATTATTGAAATAAGAAAGCATACACAAAAGGGCAGTATCAATATTAATACAAACGGTAGTATGCCCAAAGCTGTACAAGCTTTATGTGATGCAGGATTAAACAGCATAAGGGTAAGCACCAACTCTGCAAGAGTATCTGTTTATACGCCTTATTACCGGCCTAATAATTATGTATTTGAAGATATCATTGAAAGTTTAAAGATCGTTCGTAAAGCAGGTGGCTGGACAAGCATTAACTATTTTGTTTTTCCGGGCATGACAGACAGTATTGAAGAATACGAAGCATTAAGAAAACTGATAAAAGAAACGGACCTGTGCATGATACAATGGCGCAATTTTAATATTGACCCTGATTGGTATCTTGGAAAAATTGGCGTAACCGATACCGGCGAATGTATGGGCGTAAAACAAATGATGGAATTGATAAGAGAAGAATTTCCAAATTTAAAATTCGGCTATTTTAATCCTTCGATGGAAAGGATTAAGGGAAATTTTGAAGTTGATTTTGCACATTAAGTAAGGGCTTTTTCCGGTAAAAAATCTTTTGGGGAACAATCTAAAATTTTAGCTAATTCATTTAAATGATTCAAATTATATTTTGCCCTGTATTTAGGGTTCTCTACATCACCAATAAAGCCAACAGAAACATCCAATAGGTAGGCCAGATTTTTTTGTGAAATTCCTTTGTCAATCCTCCGCTTTCTAACTGCATTTATTACATGCTGTTCAATCTTTGTATGGTTCTGAGTTGACATTATATGTTGTTACACAAATAACATCATATTGAAAAAACATTTTGCACATACAGGTATGTGTATTATCTTGAACATCAAAATCAGGTAAAGCAACTTGAAAACTGAAACTCTATTTGATGTAAGCCATTAAAAGATTTCTCATTTATTATTAACTTTTAAAAAAAAGAAGATGAAAAAATTAATGTTTTTAGCCATTACAGTACTCTTACTAATTAGTTGTTCAAAAAAAGACGATCTGCAAAATGCTGCTTTAAGCCCTCTTGCAACTGAAGTTTTGAAACAATCTGATTTCACTTCAATGCGACAAGCCTATCAATTGCTTGCAATTGATGAAAAGAAAATCCTTTGGGTAGAAAAATTTAAAACTGTTTTAAAAAATGATAAGCAGAATTTAACCAAAGAACAGTATGGTATTATTATTTTTATCAATAATTTTTTAAACGAAACAACATTTGAAAAAATCAAACAAAACCCCGAAATTGGAGAAAAATTTCTTTCTGAAAACCTTGAAAATTTTCAAATACATTTTTCGAAAGTAGAATTATATATGTTGTTGCAAAGCCCTTATTTTGATGAATCATTTTCGGTAAAAAAATCTAAATTTTATGCTGACGAATTATCAAAGACTGAATATAGTAATGCAATTAATATAGAGCCTAATAATTTTGCTCCAAATCCGTGTGAATGTAAATATGATTTGGGTTGCCCAGGGGGAGGAAATGATTGTATAACCGGTAGAGGTGGATGTTCAGAAACAAGGGATGGTTGTGGAATTTTTGGTACATCCTCATGCACAGGAAGATGTGAACTTAGCCCTGCATAATTTTTTAATGGCTTACATTTTATGATGATTTTAAAATTTAACCTTTTGTGAAAATATCAAAAAACAAGCTTTATGCCTTCTTGGTTTGCATACTTGCAGGGCTAGTTCTTACAATTCTGATTTACAATCTGAAATTTAAGTACTTAATAAGCAGGAATATTGTAATAACAGTAGCCTATTGCATTTTGTATTTAATTGTTTTTTATAAATTCAGGTTATCTGTTAGTTATTCTATCCTGTTTACTTTAATCACTCCTTTGTTAATAGACTTGAGTGTATTTTTTACTAATAAAGATCTTATCCCTGTTAGATTTCCCTTTGCTACAACTTTTTTAATATTGGGGGCTTTTCTGGGATATTTTTTAACACGAAGTAATCGTTATAAAATTTTAGGGATACTTTTTGCCTGTTCTTATTTTTTCATATCATGGTATTATATTATTCCTACTATGTTAAACAGAATGGGAGAAGTAAACACTAAATTTAATAATAACTTTTTTTCGACTAATGTTTTAAACCAGGATGGGGATACTTTAAAACTTAATTCTATAACTCATAAAGCCTTAATAATTGATTTCTTTTTTGTGGGATGTGCCCCCTGTGAAGAAAAAAGAAAAATGCTTGAAGATGTAAAGAATGAGATACAAAACAATGACTTTGGGATTTTCTTAATTTGTGATGGATCAATTTCAACATTTAAAGAATTTCAGGATTATTGCGTTATTACCCCACCCAAAAAGGGATTTCAAATGCTGTATGATTATGAAAAAAACATCTCCAAATATTTTCCGGATATTTCAGGTTATCCATTTGAACTAATCTTTGAAAATAATATCGTTATAAAATCGTATAAAGGATTTGATATTGAAGCTTATGATCCCAGTAAAAAAACACGAATTCAAACAATTAAAAAGATTTTAAATGATTAAAAAAATTTGTGCATTTATAATAATTATTTTTATTGGAGGTTGCAGTCAAAAAAACGGGCCTATATTAAACATTGATAGTGCATTATTGGAAAAAATAAACGATACTACAACCAGTTCTTCTTTTACAATTCATAACCTTGGGAATAAAACATTAATAATTGAAGATTTCGTTTCTTCCTGTGATTGCACTGTACCACAATTACAAAAAGGAGATTCAGTATTGCCTGGTAAATCATTAATAGTCCCAATTCAATTTGAAAGAACCAGCAACAAAGAAAAAAAAATAATCACTATTACTTTAAAAACAAACACTTCGCCTAAATTAAAAACAATAAAGATTGTCATTTAAAATTGACCCACATTTTTTTGAAGTAGTTTAGCTTAAAATTTGTATAATCTGAGATTTCGTAGTTCTACGGTAAACTATACCTCAAAAATAATTTCAGGTAAATGGTATAATCATCTGTTGAACAAACAGAAAATTTGCTGTATAATTTATAAAATTGATAAGCGGTATAATGACTTTATCTGCCAGCAACTATAACGTATTTTACTTTAAGGTTTCATCAAGCCATTTATAAAATTCATGTTGCCAAACAAGTGCATCCTGTGCAGTTAGTACCCAATGATTCTGATCGGGCAATAAAATAAATTTACTTTTTATACCTCTTAGCTGAGCAGCCTGAAAGGCCTGCTGGCCCTGCTCAATAGGCACACGGTAATCTTTTGCGCCCTGGTAAATTAAAATGGGTGTGTTCCATTTCTCAACAAAATTGCTGGGAGAAAACTGGGTATATGATCTTTGTGCTGCAAGATTCTTTTTGTCCCAATAAGCACCTCCATAATCCCAATCTACAAACCATAGTTCTTCTGTAGTGCCATACATACTTTTAAGATCATAAATGCCATCATGGCTTATAAAAGATTTAAAGCGGTTGTTATGCATGCCTGCCAACATAAAAACTGAATAGCCTCCATAGCTTGCACCTACACATCCCAACCGGTTCTTATCAACAAACTTTTCTTTGCTTAGTGCATCAATGGCACTCAAATAATCTTTCATAGCCTGCCCACCATGATCTTTACTGATGTCTTCATTCCATTTGGTACCATGGCCCGGCATACCCCTACGGTTTGGTGCAACAACAATGTATCCATTTGCAGCCATTAGCTGAAAGTTCCAACGGAAAGAATAAAATTGTGTTAATGGAGATTGTGGCCCTCCCTGGCAATACAGCAGCGCAGGGTATTTTTTTGTCCCGCCTGAGGCGGGATCAAAACCCGGAGGATAAATTACCCAAACCAACATATTCTTACCATCGGTTGTTTTTACAAATCGCCTTTCGGTTTTACTCATGCTTATCGTTGCGTAGGTAGCATCATTCACATGTGTTAACTGCGCCATATCACCGTTTGATAGATCAATAGTATAAATTTCTGCTGCATGGTTCATATCTGTCCGGGATACGATCAATGAATTACCCGATTGTCCAATGATGCCGGTTACATCAAAATCTCCTTTGGTAATTTGTGTTATCCGGGGAAGCATTTTTGTTAAGCCGGGGTATGTAACTTCAAACAACTGCAATGTGCCATTAACAGGCGCAATAAAATAAATTGATCTGCCATTTTCACTCCACCTGAAACCTTCTACATGAATATCATCTCTTGATTTTGTAAGATTC
>JBBSJI010000052.1:0-20629 GCA_038257425.1 Chitinophagales bacterium | reverse complement strand
GGACAGGGCTTTTTTAAAAAAACAACTTCTGCCGCAGGCGAAAAAGAGATACTTACCCTGAACCTAAAAACCATGGAATATGGGCCCAGACAGAAACCGAAATTTGCTACACTGGAAGCTGCCAAACCTATTGAAGATCTGAAAACAAGATTAAAAGCTTTGGCTGCAGGTACTGATAAAGCAGGAGAATTCTACCGCCTCTTTCATTACAATCTCTTTGCTTACATTTCTCACCGCATCCCCGAAATCAGTGATGAATTGTATCGTGTTGATGATGGTATGATGGCCGGCTTTGGTTGGGAGATAGGTGCCTTTGAAAGTTGGGATGTATTGGGTGTTGCAAAAACTGCAGAAGCCATGAAAGCTGCAGGATTTAAAGTTGCTGCATGGGTTGATGAGATGCTTGCTACTGGAGCAACCACATTCTATAAAGTGGAAAATGGTAAGCGGTTGTATTACGATATCAACAGCAAAGGATACAAAACAATGCCGGGTGCAGATGCATTTATTGTGATGAAGAATTTTGAGAACGAAACCGTTTGGAAAAATTCAGCATGCCGCACTTATCATCTGGGCAATGATGTGCTGGGATTGGAATGGTATACCAAAATGGGAAGTATTGGCGGCGAAGTACTGGAAGGTATTCAACGTTCCATTGCTTTGGCAGAAGACAAATACAAAGGTCTTGTAATTGCAAATGAAGGATCCAATTTTAGTGCAGGTGCCAATGTTGCCATGATATTTATGATGGCTATTGAGCAGGATTATGATGAGATTGATATGGCCATACGACAGTTTCAAAATACGATGATGAGAGTGCGTTACTCAGGCATTCCTGTTGTAGTAGCGCCACATGGACTTGCATTGGGGGGAGCCTGTGAAATGAGTCTGCATGCTGATAAAGTTATTCCTGCTGCAGAAACATATTCAGGTTTGGTAGAAGTTGGTATTGGTGTGATACCGGGAGGCGGCGGTACAAAAGAATTTGTTTTAAGAGCCGCTGATGAAGTGCATAATGGTGAACCAGATACCATTCCTTTGCAGAATCGTTTCTTAACCATTGCTACCGCAAAAGTTGCTACATCAGCATACGAAGCTTACGACCTGGGTATTTACAGGAAGGGAAAAGATACAGTGAGCATTAACCAGGGCAGAAGAATTGCAGAGGCAAAAAGTGCCGTGATAGAATTATTTGATGATGGTTATGTAATGCCCGTGCAACGTACTGATATCAACGTTTTGGGCCGCTCCATGCTGGGTGCCATGCATGCCGGTATCAACGGAATGTGGCGTGGCAATTATGCAACCGATCATGATGTAACTGTTGCCAAAAAACTAGCCTATGTAATGTGCGGCGGCGACCTAAGTGCCCCAACGCTTGTAAGTGAACAATATTTACTTGATTTGGAGAGAGAAGCATTTTTAAGTTTGACCGGTGAGAAAAAAACGCTGGAAAGAATTCAATCTGTTTTAAAGACAGGTAAGCCATTGCGGAATTAACATGGTCTGACGTCTTCGGTAATGAATTGATGCAGTAAAGATAAATTTTCATGGTCAGACGAGGGCGTCAGATCAGCTATCAATTAATCATTCTATCATGGGCGAAGTTGAGTTACAGCCATCTAAAAGTCTACTCATCATACATGCCGTAATTAATATCTATGGCGATGCAGCTAATGATGCATTGGCTTTGCAGGTAGCAAAGGATATTGAAAAATTCTGGAATGAAGTTGAAGGTAAGCTGCAGATGAAAGAAGGATGGTTCACCAAAAAAACATATTCAGTACAATTTAAACTTACAGGGAAGTATTACAAAGAACTACAACCCGAAGCCGTTTTTGAAAATACAAATCCCCGCAATAATTATTTCCGCATTGAAGAATACGCCCAGGGCAATATTTCCTTTGTTGATGGGTTGAATTCCAATACAGGTTATTTTAAACTGGAAAATTTATTAGATAATTCCACCACCGCTGCACATGAATTTGGCCACACGCTTGGTCTAGATCATCCGCACAACCTGGATATAAGAGGTATGGGAGCCCCCGGTATCATGTATCCACGGGGCACTTTGGTTGACCCGGAATTTCAATATTATCCTGATGTAGCTCCTGGTGATAAAGGCGGTACCCTCAATCCTTTCACACGTAAAGTTTTACAAAATGACATTGATGACCTTCAGCTACACAGACTTAATTTTAATAAAAAAGGTTTTGCAACTTTAGGTGGATTCAGCTCTGTATGGCATGATAAACATTTGCCTCCTGCTGATTAATAAAATTCTGCTATCTTCATTCTCCTTTATATAATGATTTATGGCAGTACTCCGTATTGATAATCTTACAAAAAATTACCGAAAAGTTAAAGCACTCGATAATGTAAGTTTTGAAGTGCCTCCCAAAACAGTGTTTGGTATTTTAGGCCCCAATGGAAGTGGAAAAACCACTTTGCTGGGGATCGTGATGGATGTGATAAAAGCATCAGGTGGTACCTATGCCTGGGAAGGGGACGGACTTGCTGCAAATGATTTACGGAAAACAATCGGCACTTTGCTGGAAACCCCTAATTTTTATCATTACCTGAGTGCAGAAAAAAATCTAAGGATCGCCGCCATGATCAAGGGTAGAGGCGAGGAGGATATAGAGAAAGTTTTAAAAATGGTGAATCTTTACGAAAGAAGAACATCAAAATTCAATACCTATTCTTTAGGTATGAAACAGCGGCTGGCCATTGCTTCTTCATTGTTGGGCAACCCTGATATACTGGTTTTTGATGAACCTACAAATGGCCTGGATCCTGCCGGTATTGCGGAGATACGAGAGCTTATAAAAGAGCTGCACAAAAGCGGCAAGACCATCATCATGGCGAGCCATATACTGGATGAAGTGGAAAAAGTTTGTACGCATGTAGCCATCATTCAAAAAGGTGTTTTAAAAACTGTTGGTTCTGTTGCAGAGCTGATGCATATGGGTGGTGTTGAGGCAGATGCAAATATTTTAATAGAAATAAGTGCTGTTGATAATGCTGCCTTAAAGAATATATTGGGTCAATTTGATGGGATATTATCAGTTTTGGAGGTTGATAAAGACCTGCACCTGGTATGTACTGATAAGATTACCGGTGAAGGCATAAACAGGATGTGTTTTGAAAAAGGTATCGTACTCAATAAATTAAATGTAAAAAAGAAATCACTCGAGACCAGGTTTCTGGAAATTACAGGAAAACAAAGTGATAAATAAAATTCTTAACTGATTATAATTATACAATGATCAATCTTTTAAAAATAGAATGGCTTAAGATAAAAAACTATACCGGTTTTATTTTACTGGCTTCTTTTTTTGCTGTAGGCGTAGTTGCATGTAATTTTATAGTTTACCTGTTTATAAAAAATGTGTTGGATAAAGTTCAGGTTACTAAACTATTCCTTTCCGGATCGCCATTTGATTTTGATACGGTTTGGACAACAGTAAGCTATTACAGCAGCTATTTTTTAATGCTGCCGGCTTTATTGATCGTGATTTTAATATCAAATGAATTCAATTATAAAACACACCGGCAGAATATCATTGATGGCATGAGCCGTTTTGAATTTTTAAAGGTAAAAATTGCAATGGCATTGATCTTTGCTATTGCCTGCACTGTAGTTGTTATTCTTACGGCTCTTATTTTTGGCCTGGCATCGGGAACAGCATTTTCTGTAAATGGTTTTGAGAATGTGGGTTATTTCCTGCTGAAAGCTTTCACTTATAATATGGTGGCCATCGTTATATCATTGCTTACCAAAAGATCGGGTGTGGCTATTGCCATTTTCTTTATTTACACCATTTTCGAAAATGGTATATCACTGTTCTTATTCTTCTGGGCAGTAGATCTTAAAAAGGAAAAGAATTTTGATTGGGGTAACCTGGGCAATTACCTGCCCATGAATGCATCTGATGGTTTGCTTACTGCACCCTTTGAACAATTTTCGGGCATGGCCAAAAGTATACTTCCTTCAAATTTTAATACTGTTGTGCTGGCCGTGGCACTTGCTTATCTCGTTTTATTTTATTTCTGGAGCAGGAGAAAAATGTTGAGATCTGATCTTTAAATTATTTTTTCAGGAGGTCATGTATTGCATCTTCAATTGTTTTAAAATGAAACTCAAAACCGGTATCAAGTATCTTTCTGTTACTGACCGTTGTACTTTTTAAAACTTCAATACTCCGTTGACCCATCATTATTTTCAATACAAATGCCGGAACATGAACAGGGATATAAAAATTGCCCTTCATTGTGTTTGCCAATGTAAGAGTCAGTTCTTTGTTGCTCACCGGCACTGATGCAACTGCATTATAACTGCCATGCATGCTTTCATTTTCAATAGCGGCTATAAACATCCTGCAAAGGTCTTCAATATGTATCCAGCTAACCATTTGCTTTCCGCTCCCTAAAATAGCTGCAGTTCCAAAATGGATGGGCTTTTTAAACTCGGGAAGGGCACCGCCTTCATTGCTTAACACAATGCCGGTCCGCAGTTTTATCAGCCGTTTGTCAAGGGCAGTAACAGGCTCAACACTCTCTTCCCAAAGTTTACAGGTTTGTCCTAAAAAATTATCAGCAGCTGCATCTTCTTCGGTAAAAGACTTTCCGTCCTCATTATCTGCTCCATACCAACCAATAGCACTCGCACTTACAACTGTCTGTACTTTATTTGGGTTATTTTTTAATGCTTCAATTATTAACCGGCTACTTTCTATACGGCTTTCCACAATTTCTTTCTTGTAAGCATCGGTCCATTTTTTTTCAACCACCCCTGCACCTGCCAGGTGAATAATATGATCGGCAGCTTGTACTGCTTCAATATCTATTTGTTGTGTCTTTACATTCCAACGGGCATAACTTACATTTTCGCCGGGTTGTTTGCAGGCTGTTTTCCTGCTTAAAATAATTACGTTATAGCCACTGTTCAATAAGGAATTTGTCAATGCTTTTCCTACCAAACCTGTTCCACCTGTTATTAACACTGTCTGCATTATATAAAAAAGTTAAATCTGTTATGTAAAAACAAAAATCACCTCATCTTGTTCAGTGAATGTACAGCCAATGGTTTTTAAATCGTAATTTTAATTATAAAGATATACCTGCATGAACCGGATCTGCCTCATCTTATTTATCGTTATTTTTCCTTTGGTTTCCCTTAAGGCACAAATTGTGAAGATATCTGATTTTGACCGGGAAGATACTAGGGATATGAACTTTGAAATAATCGGCAAAATGAGCAGCAATGTTTTGGTGTATAAAAACATACGGTCAAAACATAAGATAAATATTTATGATAAGGATATGAATACCGTTGAAACGGTGAGGCTTGATTTTATACCCGACAGAACTTTCAACATAGATTTTATTCAATACCCTGATCATTTTTTTATGATCTACCAATACCAGAAAGGCAGTATCCTGCATTGCATGGCAGTAAAAATGGATGCCAATGCCAAAAGAATAACAGAGCCTGTTGAGATTGATACAACCCGGATACCGGTAATGACCGATAATAAAATTTATTCCACTATTTACAGTGAGGACAGGCAAAAGATAGTGATCTTTAAAATTCAGACCAGGAACCAGATATTTAATCTGCAAACGCTGCTCTTTGATAATGAAATGAAACTTATCAATAAGAACCGCCACACTATTGATTATAATGAAAGAAAAGAAAGCTATGATAATTTTATGGTAGGAAATGATGGCAGTTTTGTTTTTACCTATGCCAAGCAATCGGGTAACAGGGATAATAGCAATACATTGGGACTTGTAGTTAAGGCACCACTTCAGAATTCATTCAGTTACCAGGATATTGACCTGCAAGAAAAATATGTTGATGAAGTAAAACTGAAAATAGATAACCGTAACAGCCGCTACATTATAAATACATTTTATTACAAAAAGAACAGGGGAAGTATTGAAGGGCTGTTTACCTACATCTGGGATAAGACCAATGCCAGAACATTTGCAGCACAGTTTACGGAACTGAGCGATTCGCTGCGGTACGAAGCAAAGAACAGCGGCCTGCTGCGTTTTGCTTTTGATAATTTCTTTATCCGCCAGGTAGTGGTAAAGGGAGACGGGGGATTTATACTGGCAGCAGAAGATTTTACCAGCGATACCAGGGGTAACAATAATTTTAACCGCTACGATTATTTATATAATCCATACTCCCTTTCATCGGGCAGGTATTATTATAACCCGTATACCGGCTACTACAGGCCGCTGAGTAATTACAATAACCAGTCAATACGTTATTACTACGAGAATATAGTTGTGTTCAGTATAAGTAAAACAGGTGTTCTGGAATGGAGCAAGGTGATACACAAAAGCCAGTTTGATGATAATGATGAAAATTTCCTTTCCTTTTCAAATATTACTTCCGGCAACGAAATTCATTTTTTATTTAATGATGATAAAAAATTCCAGGTTGTTTCCGACCAGGGTATTTCTGCTGCCGGCATCATTAAAAGATATCCCACTTTAAAAAGCCCTCAAAAAGGGTATGAGTTTATGCCCAGCCTTAGTAAGCAGGTAGGTGCCAATCAAATTATCATTCCCTGTACTTACCGCAATAATATCTGCTTTGCCAGGGTTGATTTTTAACATGAGCCGGCAAACAGTTTTTTCCAGTTAATAATTATTGTTCATTTTTGCTGTAGCAAAAAATTATTCATCAGCAACACAACAATAAGTGAACGGAACATTTAAAGCCAACAATCCTTTTAATAACCTTTTACTGTTGATATATGGCGTATTACTAAAGCTTCCCATGTTCCTGCATCCCATAATTCCGCAGCCACAACCGATTGATGGGTTTTTGTATAAAGAGTTCTTAAATGTACTGCAACCCATTGGTAAAGGGTTGCCGATTTTATATTCTCTTATTGCCTTCGGCTTATTATTTACACAGGCAATTTTTTTCAACAAGCTGATAAATGATCAGCGTATCATGCAAAGGCCCAATTACCTAACCGGCATGAGTTACCTGCTTATTACGTCATTGTTTGCAGAGTGGAATGTTCTTTCATCGCCCCTAATTATTAATAGTCTCCTGATATGGGTATGGGCTAAAATGAGCGGACTTAATACAGATCATAAACCCAAAGCAGCCTTGTTTAATATTGGTATTGCTATTGGCATATGCACATTTTTTTATTTTCCATCATTGGCATTTGCAGCATTGATCATTTTTGGGCTGGCGCTAACAAGGCCATTTAAACTGGCCGAATGGCTGATTGCCTTGTTAGGTATTATTACACCGTATTACTTTTTGCTTGCTTACGTTTTCTTGACCGATAAATGGCAGGGATACAAGTTCCCGGCTTTTGCGGTTATTAATCCTGTTTTCAATCAGTCAAAGTTGGCGCTGGCAGCTATTATTATTGTTATAGCAAGTGCCATTGTGGGGGTTTTTTATATTCAACAAAATTTCAGGCGCCAGCTTATACAGGCACGTAAAAGCTGGAACTTGATTTTTTTATACCTGATCGTAGCTTTCTTTGTGCCCTTTGTAAATGCAACGAATACGTTTGAATACTGGATATTGTGTGCTGTGCCTTTATCAGCATTGATTGCAGCTACTTTTTTATACCCGGCAAAAAACTGGTTTCCCACAGCCCTGCATTGGTTAATGGTGGCCATGGTAATTGTGATGGGTTACTTCGTCTGAAAATTGAGAACGTAATTGTACATTTGCATCTCAACATCTTTTATACAATGAAATTTGGCGTAGTAGTTTTTCCGGGCAGTAATTGCGACAGAGATATGATTGAAACCCTCCGTAATAGCCTGCAGCAGGAGGTGGTAGAACTTTGGCATAAGGATAAAGATATCAGTGCTTTCAACACATCAGATTGCATCGTTTTACCGGGAGGTTTCAGTTATGGCGATTACCTGCGCTGTGGTGCCATTGCCCGTTTTAGTCCTATGATGCAAAGTGTAATAGCGTTTGCAAATCAGGGAGGAAAGGTGCTGGGTGTTTGTAATGGTTTCCAGATATTATGTGAGAGCGGCCTGTTGCCCGGTGTATTGCTCCGCAACAGACAGCAACAGTTTGTTTGTAAAAATATTTTTATGAAACAGGCGGCATCAGGCGGCAGTTCCCTTACACTTAATCCTTCAACTCCGCTCAGGATACCGGTGGCACATGGCGAGGGCCGGTTCTTTGCCAATGATGCCACTTTAAAAGAAATGGACAAGAACCAACAGGTGATTTATCATTATTGCGATGAGCAGGGTAATATTAATGAGGCCGCAAATCCAAATGGCACCATTCTTAATATAGCCGGTATCTGCAATAAAGAAAGAAACGTTTTTGGCATGATGCCTCACCCCGAAAGAGCCTGCAGCAATGCATTGGGTAATAACGATGGCAGGCATATCTTTCATCACTTATTTGGAATAAATTAACAATAACTGGGGTTAAAGATGCATTATGTAAACAACCAGTCTATTAATAAAAGCGTAAGTTTGCGTATGAACAAAATATACATGAAGAAGATCATCCTGGGAATATCTTTGATGCTTTTTGCCAGTGTATTACATGCACAAATCAAAAGCCCGGTAACCTGGACTTATGTTGCTAAAAAAACGGCAGATAAAACCTATGAACTTCATATGACGGCAAGTATTGAAGGCAACTGGCATTTGTATGCACAGGATGCCGGTGAAGGGCCTGAACCCACCTCCTTTAATTTTACTAAGAACCCATTATTGAATTTTGAAGGTAAGGTGAAAGAAGTGGGTAAGCTGGAAAAAACCTACGATAAGAATTTTAAGTCTGTATTAAAATATTATGGGAAAAAAGTGGTTTTTGTGCAAAAGGTAAAAGTAAAATCACCAGTTGCCACTGTAGTAAAAGGTACAGTAACTTTTATGGTTTGTAACGATAGGCAATGTCTTCCTCCAAAAGATTTGCCTTTCAGCATTAATGTTGGTGGAAAATAAATTCACTTCTGCAATAATCCCGATATTTACTTCCGGGATTTTTTTTAAATAAGATAATATGTATTTTAAAAGAATAGCTTCATTACTCATTGCAGTTTTGTTGCTTTTTAATTTTACAGGTTTTGCACAGGATTCTTTGGCAGTGAGTTGGAAGGCTACCGGTAAAAAAATTGCAGAAGGCCAATACCAGATTCTGTTTAAAGGCAGTATCAGGCTAGGTTGGTATGTGTATGCAAAACCGGTAACAGACGCCGGAATAGAAGATATTGCGATCAGTTTTTCAGATTCTTCCATACAAAAAAAGGGTAGCCAACAAACATCAGGAAATATAAAGACCATCAGCGATAAAGTATTTGGGATTCCTGCTGATGTGGCAACTGATAATATTGAAGTCATTCAAAACATACAAATTTCGGGCGAAGTGCCGGCCAAATTAAAGGCCACCCTTACTTACAATACAGCCGGCAATGATGCTTTTATACCCGAGGAACATAAAATTGAAATAATTATGGAGGGCGGGGTAGATATGGCATCTGCCAATCGCATCCTTATCCCAACAATAGATATTAACAATCCGATAAATTCCTGTGGCGGTACCGGTATCAGTGTTGAAGAATCAGATTCAAACGGCTTACTAACCATTTTCCTGTGGGGATTTTTAGGAGGGCTGGTAGCATTAATTACACCTTGTGTGTTCCCCATGATACCCTTAACAGTATCGTTCTTTACAAAAAAGGCCATAACTAAAAGAAAAGGGATATTCAATGCCAGTATATACGGCTTTTTTATTTTCCTCATCTATGTTCTGTTAAGTGTTCCTTTCTATTTTCTGGATGGCGCCAGCCCCGAAATATTGAATTCTGTTTCAACCAATCCCTGGCTTAATATCACATTCTTTGTTGTGTTCATAGTGTTTGCTTTATCCTTTTTCGGTCTGTATGAAATAACATTACCCAGCAGTTTTTCGGGTAAGGCAGATGCCAGGGCAGGCACCGGAAATATCATTGGCATATTCTTCATGGCCCTTACATTGGCCATTGTTTCCTTTTCCTGTACCGGGCCTATTTTGGGTTCATTATTGGTAGGCTCATTAACGGGCGGTGCAGTACAGCTTACATTCGGTATGGCAGGCTTCGGTTTAGCCTTGGCTTTACCATTTGCTTTTTTTGCTTTATTTCCAAACTGGTTAAATACATTGCCAAAATCTGGCGGCTGGCTTAATTCAGTTAAAGTGGTATTGGGTTTTATAGAAGTAGGACTGGCGATAAAATTCTTCTCCAATGCAGACCTGGTAAAACATTGGGGTCTTTTAAAAAGAGAAGTGTTTATCGGTATCTGGATATTAATCGGTGTAGGTATAACACTTTACCTATTGGGTAAAATCAAGTTCCCGCACGACAGCCCCATAAAAAAACTCAGCAAGGCAAGACTAACATTGGCTATTATTTTTGGCGCATTCACGCTTTACCTGGTGCCCGGCGTTACCAATACAAAATATGCTAACCTTACTTTGATAAGTGGTTTTCCGCCACCACTGTATTATAGTATTTATCAACAAGATAATGAGTGCATTTTAAACTTAACATGTTCTCATGATTATGAAGAAGGACTTAAAATGGCCAGGGCACAAAATAAACCCATACTAATCGACTTTACTGGTTATGCCTGTGTTAATTGCCGGCGAATGGAGGAGAATGTGTGGAGTGATCCGGAAGTTTATAAAATAATGAAAGATAGATTTATCATTGTCTCCTTATACGTTGATGACAAAAAGAAGCTTCCGGCAGTAAAACAATTTACCTATACCAACAAAGAAGATGTTGAAAAAGAAATTATTACTGTTGGCGACAAATGGGCAACATTTGAAACCGAGAATTTTAAGAATAATGCCCAGCCTCTCTATGCCATTTTGAACGGGGATGAAATACTGCTGAACAAACCTGTAGGGTATACACCGAATATCACTGAATATAAGAACTGGCTACTCTGCGGACTAGAAGCATTTGATAAGGTAAAAAAATAATAGCAAAAAAAATCCCCGTATAAAACGGGGATCTTTGTTTTTGGGGGTCACAGATCTATAATGCGATTTGTTTTTCTGTCATCATTTTACGAAGATTTATTAAACCATAGCGCATACGGCCAAGGGCAGTATTAATGCTACAACTGGTTAAGTCAGCTATTTCTTTAAAACTCAGGTCGGCATAGTGACGCAGGATGATCACTTCACGCTGGTCTTCAGGCAGCAGGTCAACCATCTTTCTTACTTTATCCTGGCTTTGGCCATTCATCATTTTATGATCGGCACCGGGCTCAGAGAAATTAAGTACTTCAAAAATGTCCCTGTCATCGCTGGTTTTAATAGTTGGGGTACGCTTTACCTTCCTGAAATGGTCTACACACATATTGTGTGCAATACGCATAGCCCAAGGTAAGAACTTGCCTTCATCGGTATAACGGCCACCTTTTAAAGTGTCGATGATACGGATAAAAACGTCCTGGAAAATGTCTTCGGCCAGGTACTTGTCTTTAACCAATAAATAAATTGAAGTGTAAATTTTGTCCTTGTAACGCATTACAATGGTTGCAAGAGCATTGGCATCTCCTTCCATGTATAAATGGATAAGCTGCTGGTCGGTAAGGTTGTTTAGGCATTTCATAAACTTCTACAGTTTTAGATTGTTAGGATTTTTAGTAACAACATGTCCAAAAATGGTGAAAAAACAACGTAGAAGTCTTTTAGATAGGCTTTAACGGCTTTTCATTTTTTGGGATATTGGAAAGTAAAAGTATAGGATGTATTTGAAAATAGTGTGGGTACAAATGCTCTATTTCCAGAGTTTTTGTACTAAGTAAAAATACTATAGTGCTTTTAATTTAAAACTGTGTACCAGTTCTTTAAGAAAATTTTCACATATTAAATGTAACACGATTAATAAGTATTTTTGGAAATGGCTACAATTAAGGCAAAGGAAAAACAGGCATCATTATCAAAACAGGCAGGCATTTTTATTAAAGGAGCAAGGGTTCATAACCTTAAGAATATATCTGTAACCATTCCACGTGATAAGCTAATAGTAGTTACCGGTGTATCCGGTTCGGGTAAATCTTCTTTAACCATTGATACTTTATTTGCCGAGGGCCAGCGGCGTTACGCCGAAAGCCTAAGCGCCTATGCCCGGCAGTTCATGCAGCGGATGAATAAGCCCGATGTGGATTTTATTAAAGGACTTTGCCCCGCTATTGCCATAGAGCAAAAGGTAATTACCCGTACCCCCCGCAGCACCGTGGGCAGTATGACGGAGATATATGATTACCTGCGGCTGCTTTTTGCCAGGGCGGGCAAGACCATATCACCGGTAAGCGGCAAGGAAGTTAAGAAAGATGATGTGGCCGATGTGGTTAAAGCCATTCAAGATCAAGTGACGGGAGATAAAATATTGTTACTGGTTACTTTTAAACAACATGCCAAACGAAATATACAGGAAGAGCTGAGTATTTTATTACAAAAAGGCTTTTCCCGTTTATATATGGATGGGGAAGTGGTGCGGATTGAAGACCTGATGGAAAATGAAAAAAAGATCAGCATAAAAAAAAATGCTTCCATTTATTTATTAGTAGACCGTTTAGTAGCTAAAGATTTTGAAGAAGACGATCTGCACCGCATAGCCGATTCGGTTAATACAGCTTTTTATGAAGGTGAAGGAGAGATGTACCTTGAAATCAATAAAGACAAACTCCTTCATTTTTCTAATAAGTTTGAAGCCGATGGAATTGTTTTTGAAGAACCCGTACCGAATTTATTTTCTTTTAATAATCCGTTTGGTGCATGCCCGGTTTGCGAAGGGTTCTCTCAAATATTAGGAATTGACCCTGACCTGATCATTCCGGATAAAAGCCTTAGTGTTTATGAAGCTGCAGTAGCGCCCTGGAAAGGAGAGAAGCTGGGCTTATGGAAAGACCGTTTCATAACGGCAGCAAAAAAGTTCGGTTTTCCTGTTCACAAACCCATCATAGATCTTACCCAAAAACAACTAGCTGATCTGTGGGAAGGTAATGAACACGTAAATGGCATCAATGATTTTTTTAAAGAAGTAGAGCAGAATTTATATAAAGTACAGTACCGTGTTTTATTAAGCCGTTATCGGGGCCGTACGCTTTGCACTGCCTGCAAGGGATACCGGCTTCGCAATGAAGCATTGTATGTAAAAGTAGGTGGTAAACATATTGGTGAATTATGTGAATTACCTGTAAAAGATCTGAAAACCTGGTTTGAAAAATTAAAACTGAGTGAATATGATCAACAGGTGGCCAAAAGAATTTTAATAGAAATTCATCACCGCATAAAAACTTTGCTGGATGTTGGCCTTGGTTATCTTACTTTAAACCGCCTGGCCAATTCATTAAGCGGCGGAGAGAGCCAGCGCATTCAGTTAACCCGAAGCCTGGGTAGTAATTTAACCAACTCCTTATATATTCTGGATGAGCCTTCTATTGGTTTACACAGTAGGGATACAGAAAGGCTAATCACTGTTTTAAAAGAATTAAGAGACCTTGGTAACACAGTTGTTGTTGTTGAGCATGATGAAATGATGATGAGAGAAGCCGATCATATCATTGACATGGGACCATTGGCCAGCCATTTGGGTGGAGAAGTGGTAGCTGAAGGAAACTATGATGAGATAATAAGTAATCCCGAAAGTCTTACAGGGAAATATTTATCTGGACAGTTGAAAATAGAACCGCCTAAGCAGGTTCGTAAATGGAACCGCTCTGTAACAGTAGAAGGTGCCCGCCAGAATAATTTAAAAAATATTACAGTAGAATTTCCTTTGCAGGTTTTTTGCGTGGTAACCGGAGTGAGTGGGAGTGGTAAAACTACATTGGTAAAACAAATTCTTTATCCTGCTTTACAAAAGTTAAAAGGCGAGTTTATTGAGAAAGCCGGATTACATAAATCCATTAAAGGCGATGTTGATTTTATAGCACAGGTTGAAATGGTAGATCAGAACCCTATTGGAAAATCATCCAGGAGCAATCCGGTTACCTATATAAAAGCCTATGATGAAATAAGAGATCTGTATAGCAAACAACCTTTGAGTAAGATAAGGGGGTTTCAGCCAAAGCATTTTTCTTTTAATGTAGACGGGGGCAGGTGCGATGCCTGTAAGGGCGAGGGTGAACAAACCATTGAGATGCAGTTCCTGGCAGATGTACATCTTACCTGCGATGTTTGCAATGGTAAACGTTTTAAAGAAGAAGTGCTTGAAGTAAAATACAAGGATAAAAGTATTTACGATGTTTTGGAAATGAGTGTTGATGAAGCGATTGGATTTTTCTCCTCCCCCTTCGGGGGAGGTCGGGAGGGGGCTGGTGCAGATAAGCATGCGGCCGATGTGGCAAAAAAAATACAACCCTTAAGCGATGTAGGTTTGGGATATGTAAAACTGGGGCAGTCATCAGATACTTTATCGGGTGGCGAGGCACAGCGGGTAAAGCTTGCTTCCTTCCTGGGTAAAGGAAAAACACAGGGGAGCATCTTATTCATTTTTGATGAGCCTACAACGGGTCTTCACTTTCATGATATAAAAAAACTGCTGGCTTCTTTTAATGCACTGATTGAGCAGGGGCATACCATTTTGGTTATTGAACACAATACGGATGTTATCCGCTCTGCCGATTGGGTAATTGATCTTGGTCCCGAGGCCGGTGATGGGGGAGGCAGCCTGGTGTTTAAAGGTAAACCTGCTGATCTTGCCAAATGCAAGGAAAGTTTTACGGGTAAGTTTTTGTAAGTACGATGTTAGTTGTACGATGTACACATGCACATGAGTTATAAATGCTTTCGGACATCTAACATCACACATTTAACATCTTACCTCAGCCTGTCGCTGCCTTTAATTATTTTAGAATCATTATTTATACCTCTTGCTGCCAAAACAAAAGCCAGAACTATAATACTGTGTAGGAGGGCAGTTAAAGAATAGGTTCCGGTTGCGTAAGTTGTTACTTCCCGATAGTATAAAAATATAAGCACCGCTTCGAGCAAAATACCCAGGAAGCAGAGCCTTAACTGTAAGGTGCGGTTCTTAAAAAGAAAAATAGTTATTAAGGCCAATACGCCAACAGCTATGGTGGTTATCATCAGCAACAGGGTTGAGGTGGCATTCAATTGATATAATGCAGTATCTCCTGCTTTGGTTCCGGTATAGTAAGAGAATTTAAAACCTGCAAAGGCACAGGCGGCTGCAATAATTAACCAGAGTGATTGTATGCGTTGTATCATAATATTTTCTTTTCCCAAAATTAATTTAAAATGGCTCATAAAAAAACTTCCTTTGGCAGGAAGCATTTTTTTATACTCTTTGAGTGTTTTAGAATGATGTGGTTTTTTAATTATAAGTTGATTGCTGTTAACCGGGGTAGCTTTTGTTTTCTTTCAGAAACCTTTGCCGGCTCATCATCTTTTTTTTACGGGGTTGGCTTCAATAAAAGAACTTCGTTAGTTGCGGGTTCAAGATTTTTATTATCATTATCAACATCTTAATTCAGTTCTGGATAAAGCGGAAACTGTTTCATGAATGCCTTAACTTCTGATGCTACTGTTGCAATTACATTTTCATCATCAATATTCATTAATATTCTGTCAATGAAATCAACAACAGCCTGCATATGCTCTTCCTTCATGCCTCTTGTAGTAATGGCGGGCACACCTACTCTTATACCCGATGTTACGAATGGGCTTTTGTCATCGTATGGCACCGCATTTTTATTTAAAGTGATATGTGCTTTGTCTAAGGTTTCTTGTGCTTTTTTACCGGTAATATTTTTATTGCGCAGGTCTATCAGCATTAAATGATTATCGGTACCGCCACTGATGATTTGGTAATCTTTGGCAACAAAAGCTTTTGCCATGGCCTGTGCATTGGCGATAACCTGTTTGGCATATACTGTAAATTCATCTGTAAGTAATTCTCCAAAGGCAATGGCTTTGGCGGCAATCACGTGCTCTAACGGGCCGCCCTGGGTGCCGGGAAAAACAGCGATATCCAGCAAATTGCTCATCATGCGGATATTGCCTTTCATATCTTTTAAACCAAATGTATTTTCAAAATCCTTACCCATTAAAATAATGCCTCCTCTTGGTCCACGTAAGGTTTTATGCGTAGTACTGGTAACAAAATGGCAATGCTCAAACGGAGAACTTAATAATCCTTTGGCAATTAATCCGGCAGGGTGTGCCATATCGCACATTACAAAAGCACCCACCTCATCTGCAACTTTTCTTATTCTTGCATAATCAATATCCCTGCTGTAAGCAGATGCACCACAGATGATGAGTTTTGGTTTTTCTGCCCGGGCTTTTTCTTCCAGCATTTCATAATCAATTAAGCCGGTATCTTTTTTGACCGTGTAAAAATAGGGCTGGTAAAGTTTGCCTGAAAAATTTACCGGCGAACCATGTGTAAGGTGTCCACCCATGCTCAGGTCAAGTCCAAGTATTTTATCGCCGGGTTGTAAAATGGCAAGCATCAATGCTGCATTGGCCTGTGCACCACTGTGCGGCTGCACGTTTGCATAATCACAATTAAAAACTTTTTTTATACGGTCAATGGCTAATTGTTCTACCTGGTCCACAATCTCACAGCCGCCATAATACCTGCGGCCGGGATAGCCTTCTGCATATTTATTAGTCAATGAAGTTCCCATGGCGGCCATCACATCAAGGCTTGTAAAGTTTTCTGAAGCTATAAGTTCAATGCCATCACGCTGGCGTTCCAGTTCCTGTTTTATGAGATCAAAGACCAAAGTATCTTTTTGCATATGCCGTTTTTAGAACAGCAAATATAAGCAGCACATCTTATTTGTTTGTTTAGATTATTAACGATTGTGTATATAAATACCTCAATTAGGTAAAATGTATTACTTTCACACCCGTTTCAAGTTTTTAGAAAAATACAGGTGTAAACTAAATGCACTGCCCACGGCAGATTAGTTTTAAACATGAAGGCAATTATTCCGGTAGCGGGAGCAGGTACAAAACTTCGTCCGCATACATATACACAACCCAAGGCATTGATCCCGCTTGCCGGCAAAACAATACTCAGTATTATTGTTGATCAGCTGCACGAAGCAGGCATTAAAGATTTCATTTTTATTATTGGTTACCTGGGGGATAAGATACAGGACTATGTGAAAAAGCATTATCCCCACCTGAACTGTCATTTTGTGCAGCAGAGTGAAAGGTATGGTGTGGGGCATGCCATTAACCTTACCCGGGAACTGGTGGGTACGGATGAAGTGTTGATCGTGTTGGGAGATACCATTGCTGATTATGATGTAAAAGAAATAATCAATGCCCCATATTCTATGCTGGGCGTAAAAAAGGTTGACGATCCCCGCAATTTTGGGGTAGCCGAAATTGAAGAGGATGGATTTATAAGCAGGGTGGTTGAAAAACCATCTATACCAAAAAGCAATATGGCACTGGTGGGTGTATATAAAATAAAGGAAACCGATTTTATGTTCTCCTGCCTGGAAAAGTTAATTGTCTCCAACGATAAAGGCTATGACGAATTCAGCTTAACAGAAGCATTGGAGTGTATGATGCAAAGAGGAGCAAAGTTCAAATCTTTTAAAGTGCCCAACTGGTTCGATTGCGGTAAAAAAGAAACTTTAATTGAATCCAACGCTACCTTATTAAAAAAATTTGGTGGAAATATCTCTGATAACCACCATTTTGAAAATACGGTCTTCATTCCACCAGTTTCTATTGGGGAAGGCTGCGATATTAAGAATTCGGTAATAGGTCCTCATGTTACCATTGGTGAACATTCTACGTTAAATCATGCGATTATAAAAGATTCAATCATCGGCTCCTATTCAAATCTTATAGAAATTGTATTAAGCAAATCGCTCATAGGCAATGATGCCGAAGTAAGAGGCGTAAACCGCAGTCTGAATATTGGCGATAATACCGCTATTGATCTAAGCGGGGGCAGTAATAAGTAATAATTCCCCTAAATCTATTCCCACCTCTTTTATTAAAAATATAGCTGAATATGAAATAAATTCTTTTACTTTGCGTTTCAAAGTACTTTCCATTTGCGTAAGTAATTTTAACGATATTTGAAAAAAGCTATATTTAATTATGCAAAACAGGGTTACAAGGCTGTTTAATATTGATTACCCCATTGTACAGGCAGGTATGATCTGGACCAGTGGCTGGCGCCTGGCAAGTGCTGTAAGTAATGCCGGCGCACTGGGTATGATTGGCAGCGGCAGTATGTATCCTGATGTATTGCGTGAACATATACAAAAATGCAAGGCTGCCACCCAAAATTCATTTGGGGTCAATGTTCCTTTATTATATACTGATATTGATAAACATATACAGATCATTATAGAAGAAAAAGTACCCATAGTATTTACATCTGCAGGTAATCCTAAATCCTGGACATCAATATTAAAAGATAAAGGAATTACCGTAGTGCATGTAGTAAGCAGCAGTAGGTTTGCGATTAAAGCACAGGAAGCAGGTTGCGATGCTGTTGTTGCAGAAGGTTTTGAAGCCGGCGGTCATAATGGTAGGGAAGAGACCACTACTATGGTTTTGGTTCCTGCAGTTGCAGCTGCTGTTGATATTCCCGTACTGGCAGCAGGCGGTATTGCAACAGGCCGGCAAATGCTGGCAGCAATGGTTTTGGGTGCAGAGGGTGTGCAGGTAGGAAGCAGGTTTGTTGCAACTCCCGAAGCTTCCTCCCATGACAATTTTAAAAAAATGGTTATCTCGGCAAATGAGGGAGATACTCATTTATCTTTAAAGCAATTAACACCCGTGAGACTTTTAAAAAATGATTTTTTTGAACAGGTACAGCAGGCAGAAAAAAACTGTGCATCAACAGAAGAGCTACAGCAATTATTAGGAAAGGGCAGGGCAAAGCGTGGCATGTTTGAAGGTAACCTGCAGGAGGGTGAACTGGAAATAGGACAGGTAAGTGCCTTGATAAAAAACATACAACCTGCTGCATCCGTTGTTAAGGAAATATACAGTGAGTACCAAGCAGCTTTAATGCAGCCCGTAAAATAATATTATCTTTGCGCAACTTTAAAAAAAATTATAAACCAACCCCCAGAAAATGTTATTAAACCAAGGGCAAATTTATAGCAGATCAAAAAAAGTAATTTTCATTTTTGGCGTTATCTTTTTTTTAATTGCAGGCCATGTAAATGCACAGATAATTAAGGATCCCAGCAGTCCTGAAGTGCCAAACCTGCCCACACAAATGCCTTCGGCGCAGCTATATGAGATTCTAAAAGATAAGAACGGGCAAACTAAAAAAACAACCGGCGAGGATAGCAATAAAGCACTTAAGGACAGGATTGAAAAGGATAGTCTTGTAAGAGAGAAAACACCACAGTCCTTAAACCCCACTGAAGATACTTATGGGATGAATCTTTTCAGGAGCGGAGTAGTAGCTTCTATTACAGAATTATCTACACCACCTTTGGATTACCCGATTGGTGTTTATGACCAGATTATTGTTTCATTATGGAATGGCGCCGAAGCTACCTTAGATTATACCGTGGCAAGAGACGGTTCTATTTTTCCAACAAGCATTGGTAAGATATATCTGCAGGGTTTAACTTTTGAAAATGTAAGGTCTTTACTTACCAGGAGATTCAGGTCTTTTGTTCCTCCTTCAACAAATATATCTGTTTCTATAGGTCAGCCACGTACCATTTCAGTAAATGTGGCTGGTGAAGTTAAAAACCAGGGGCCCGTAACAGTTTCAGCTTTTACAAATGCATTTAATGTAGTTGCACTGGCAGGTGGACCTACCAACCTGGCTAACCTGCGTGCCATACAAATAAAAAGGAACGGAAGGGTAATTGATGAGCTTGATGTATACAAATATTTAACTACCGGTGATTTTGGTAAGCATATTTACCTGGAGAATAATGATTTTGTGATTGTACAAACTGTGGAGAAAAAAGTAAAGGCCGAAGGGAAATTTAAAAGGCCCATGTTTTACCAGCTAAAAAAAGATGAAGGTATAAAGGCTCTTTTGAAATACAGCGGTGGATTGGAAAGAGATGCATTTTCCAGCGGTGTTAAAGTGTTCAGAACCGAATTGGAAAAACAGACCATTAACGATGTTAACGTAACAGCGATCATCAATCCTACAAATGATAGCAGGCTAATAGGCCAGGATTTTTTATTGGCTGATGGAGATATTGTAAAAGTTATTGCTGTAAATCCTGGATTGATCAACAAGATCGAGATGAAAGGTGAAATATCTTACCCCGGTCAATATGAAACAAGAAAGGGGGATAAACTTTTTGACCTGATAAACCGTGCGGGGGGTATTACCCGTAATACTTATTTACCCCGGGCTTTTATTTTCAGGGGTGGGGGCGATAGTACAAATATTAAGGCCAGCAGGGTGGAAGTTAATTTAACAGACATTACAACCAATGATACTGCCAGTTTAAATAATGTGGAATTATTTGCAAACGACCAGGTTTTATTTTTTAATACAAACGAATTTGCAGATAAACAATATGTAGAAATATTTGGAGAAGTGAGGAAAGAAGGCAAAGTAAATAAATATGGCGGAATGACATTACAGGATCTTTTGTATTTATCAGG
>JBBSJI010000051.1:0-20738 GCA_038257425.1 Chitinophagales bacterium | reverse complement strand
GGAACGGAGTTGAACCGGAAATTATTGGCTGATATTGTTTTTGCTGATCCTGAAAAGTTGCAATTGCTCAATAGCCTTGTTCACCCGGTTACTTTAAAAGATGCTGAAGTCTGGATGAAACAACAGACTTCTCCATATTGTATCAAAGAAGCTGCCCTTATTTTTGAAAGTGGCGCACAGGAATTTTTAGACTATGTAATTGGTGTAACTGCCCCTGCCCCATTACGCATACAGCGTACCATGCACAGGGATGGAATTACAAAGGAAGAAGTTGATGCCCGGATAGATAAACAACTGGATGAGACGATAAAAATGAAACTCTGCGATTTTGTAATTAAAAATAACGAGCAGGAAATGATGCTGCCGCAGGTACTTGCATTGCATGAAAAATTATTATCCCTCGCTAAAAATAAATAATCCTTTTTGTTATTCCGGGGAACAGCCAGTCCCGATTATTTCGGGAAGGAATCTGAAGATAGCCGTCAAAATTTATTTACAAACCCTAAAATAGATTTCTCTCCCGATAGCTATCGGGAGAGAAATGACAGGATCATTTTTAATACCAAATTCGTATAAAATGGAAAAAGTAAATCTTGCCGAAAAGTTTTCTTTGTTTACAGATCATTATAATCCTAGAATTATAGGTGAATTAAATAACCAGCAAGTAAAAGCGGTAAAGCTGAAAGGTGAATTTGTATGGCATAAACATGATGATGAAGATGAATTATTTCTGGTTGTAAAAGGCATGCTTACTATGCAATTGCGGGATAAGACCATCGAAATAAATGAAGGAGAATTTTTAATTGTACCCAGGGGCGTTGAACACAAGCCGGTAGCCCATGAAGAAGTGCATATCATTTTATTTGAACCCGCCACGACGTTAAATACTGGCAATGTTGAAAATGAAATGACAAGAATAACATTGGATAAGATATAACGTTCCCCTCCCCGTTTGAATTCTTCGTAACTTACAGGTATGAAAATCTTTTCTGCCTCTCAAATAAAAAAATGGGATGCATTTACCATCGCCAACGAACCCATTACCTCCATTGACCTGATGGAAAGGGCTTCCACAGCCTGTTACAAATGGCTTCTTGGTAAAAATCTTGGACTTTTTCATTTCCGCATCTTTTGTGGCAATGGCAATAATGGCGGCGATGGATTGGCCATTGCAAGACTGCTTAAACAAAATAACTGCAGTGTTACAGTTTATATCCTGGAATTGGGAAATACGGGTACCGATGATTTTCAGGTAAACATGCAAAGGCTTCAACTGCTTAGTACCGATATTCATTTTATCAGGTCTGCGGATGATTTTCCTGAATTACAAACTACTGATATTATAATTGATGCATTGTTTGGCAGCGGATTAAATAAGCCATTGAAGGGAGTTGCTACAGCACTGGTAAATCATATTAATAATGCAGCTGCTGTAAAAATTGCCATTGATCTGCCAACAGGTTTGTTTGCTGATAAAAGCTCAAAAGGAAATATCATTATTAAAGCAACCCATACCCTTTCTTTTCAAAACCTAAAACTGGCTTTCTTAATACCTGAGAATGAAATGTTTTGTGGTGAAGTACACCTGCTGCATATCGGCCTGAACAATGAATTTGAAAAGAACGAAACTGCAGGTTTCGAATTGGTTGAACAGGCGCTCATCAAAACAATCTATAAATCCCGTTCAGCATTTGCACATAAAGGAACCTACGGACATGCAGCATTGCTTTGCGGATCCTATGGCATGATGGGCGCTGCGGTATTAAGTGCAAAGGCATGTTTAAGAAGCGGTGCCGGTAAACTAACTTCTATTATTCCAAAATGCGGTTACGATATTGTACAAAGCACGGTACCGGAAGCGATGTGCATGGTTAGCGGAGAAGAATTTATTTCAGCAATACCTAAACTTGAAAAATATGATGCTGTGGGTATCGGGCCCGGCATTGGTATTCATGCATCACATTCATCATTGCTGAAGAAGATCTTTAAAAATGTAAATAAACCCATGGTGATTGATGCAGATGCACTGAACATTATTGCGGCAAATAAAAAATTATTAAATGCTATACCAGCTGGTTCCATAATAACCCCTCACCCAAAGGAATTTGAAAGATTATTTGGAAGCGCTGCAAATGATTTTGAAAGATTGGAATTGTGTAAAGAGCGATCTGCAAAACATAATATTCATATTGTTTTAAAAGGCCATTACAGCTTTATAAGTACAGCTGGAGGGAAATGCTATTTCAACAGCACCGGCAATGCAGGTATGGCCACAGGCGGCAGCGGCGATGTGCTTACCGGCATACTTACCGGTTTATTGGCTCAGGGATATTCAGCCTCAGATGCAGTTTTACTGGGAGTTTATTTGCATGGCTTAGCCGGTGATCATGCCGCAAATAAATATTCAAAAGAAGCTATGGTAGCCGGTGATATAGCAGATTGTTTGGGAGATGCATTTAAAGAGATTGCTCTTTAGATTACAAACATTTCTGCATTTCTTATACCCATATACTAATTAAACAGGCCTTTCTATCGGTTTTTAGCCCATTTACCCTATTTTTGCCGTCCAAAATTCAGAACAAATATTACTTATGGACAATTTGATTTATGTTATCCCCGCAATGGGCATTGTAGGCCTTTTATACACTTTTATAAAGTTTGCATGGGTTTCAAAACAGGATGCCGGTAACGACCGCATGAAAGAGATCAGCACTTATATTGCTGAAGGTGCAATGGCTTTCCTAAAAGCCGAGTATAAGATCCTTACTTATTTCGTGATCATCGGCGCCTTATTATTGGGCGTTATGGGTTACACCAATTCTAACAGTCACTGGAGTATTGCAGTTGCTTTTGTTATAGGTGCTTTCTTTAGTGCCTTAGCCGGTTTTATCGGTATGAAAGTGGCTACCAAGGCCAATGTACGTACTGCACAGGCAGCCCGTACCAGTTTATCAAAAGCGCTTAAAGTTTCTTTTACCGGTGGTAGTGTTATGGGATTGGGTGTTGCCGGTTTAGCCGTACTTGGTTTAGGCGGTTTATTCATTGTATTGAAAATGATCTTTGCTCCGCATGCAGCTGTAGATAGTGAAGAGATGGAGCGTACCATAGAAATATTGACAGGCTTTTCTTTAGGCGCCGAGTCTATTGCCTTGTTTGCCCGTGTTGGTGGTGGTATCTATACCAAAGCTGCCGACGTTGGTGCTGACCTTGTAGGTAAAGTAGAAGCAGGAATTCCGGAAGATGATCCACGTAATCCTGCAACCATTGCAGATAACGTTGGTGATAATGTAGGAGATGTTGCCGGTATGGGTGCCGATCTTTTCGGTTCTTACGTAGCAACCGTTTTGGCAACGATGGTATTGGGCAGAGAGACCAATGCACTTACTGATAATTTTGCTGGCATGTCTCCTATCCTTTTGCCAATGCTGATCGCAGCAATGGGTATTATATTCTCTATTGTAGGAACCTGGTTTGTACGCATCAGCGAAACTGCGGGTTTAAGCACACAAAAAGTACAGAACGCTTTAAATATGGGAAACTGGGGTTCAATTGTATTAACAGCAGTTGCTTCTTATTTCCTGGTTAATTTTTTAATGCCGGAAACGATGACCTTACGTGGGCATGAGTTTACCAAGAACGGTGTATTTGGTGCTATCATGGTTGGTTTGATCGTAGGTACTTTAATGAGTATGATCACCGAGTATTACACAGCCATGGGTAAGCGCCCGGTTAAATCCATCATCCGCCAGTCAGGTACAGGTCATGCTACCAACATCATTGCAGGTTTGGCAATGGGTATGGAAAGTACCTTTTTACCAATTTTAGTTTTAGCTTCTGGTATTTATATGAGTTTCTGGTGTGCCGGTTTATACGGTGTGGCAATTGCTGCAGCAGGTATGATGGCTACAACAGCTATGCAGTTGGCGATAGATGCTTTCGGGCCTATTGCAGATAATGCAGGTGGTATTGCAGAGATGAGTGAGTTACCAAAAGAGGTTCGTGAAAAAACAGATATCCTGGATGCGGTTGGTAATACAACAGCAGCAACGGGTAAAGGATTTGCGATCGCTTCTGCAGCTTTAACTGCCTTGGCTTTATTTGCAGCCTTTGTTGGTATTAGCGGTATTGAGGGTATTGATATTTATAAAGCACCTGTTCTGGCAGGTTTGTTTGTAGGTGGTATGATACCATTCATATTCTCTTCATTAGCGATCCGTGCAGTTGGTGAGGCTGCCATGGCCATGGTTGAAGAAGTGAGAAGGCAGTTCCGTACTATTCCTGGTATCATGGAAGGTACAGGCAAGCCTGAATACGATAAATGTGTTGCCATTTCAACTGAAGCTTCATTAAAGAAGATGATGTTGCCTGGTGCAATAGCTTTATTATCTCCACTGATTGTAGGATTTTCTTTTGGACCTGAAGTGCTGGGTGGATTTTTAGCTGGTGCTACAGTAAGTGGTGTACTAATGGGTATGTTCATGAACAATGCCGGTGGTGCATGGGATAATGCTAAAAAATCTTTTGAAACAGGTGTGGAGATCAATGGAGAGATGTTCTACAAAAAATCTGAACCGCACAAGGCTTCTGTAACAGGAGACACAGTTGGTGATCCGTTTAAAGATACATCCGGACCTTCAATGAATATCCTTATTAAACTGATGAGTATCGTTTCTTTGGTTATTGCTCCTACCCTCGCAGCAATGTATGGTACTGCAGCACCAAAGCATGTAATGGAAACGAAGAAAGAAGTTTCTATCATTAAAACAGACAGTACCAATACAACAAACTTAACAGTTACTGCTAATGCAGATGCATTGAAACAGCCAACTGATAACCTGGTTAATGCACTGGTTGCTGATAAATTAATGGAGAAAGAAAATTTTTCGCTGCAGTTAAAAGACGGAAAGCTGACAGTGAATGATAAAGAGCAGCCTATAGAAGTAAATGCTAAATACCAATCATTGATCAATGCTTTGGATGGCGCTGACCTGAATATTAAGAATACTAATAAATCTTCCTGATATAAAACGATAGTTTAAAAATATGCCCGGTTGCAATAGCAGCCGGGTTTTTTATAAGCAGGAATCTCTCAGCATTTTCATATAAACAGTTCCCTTATCTCTTGCAAAATTTATATTCCGTTCCGGGACGTCCTCAGGGTTCTTATAATTTTCTAAAACTTTATCAATACTTGCTTCCCGTAATAAGTGGAGCATAGGATAAACCGACCTGTTTGTATAATCAGCAGCATCTTCGGTTGTACTGTCGGCAAAGCAATATAATGGATGAAAACTAGCCAGCTGGTAAATGCCGTTATATCCTTTTTGTTTCATCAATGTTTCTGCCACCGAAACCAGGTCGAGGTAATCACTAAAATCAGTAACAGCATTAGGCAGTATAAGAAAAGAGGTTTCAATGGAATCATCATCATCAAGCCTTTTAAGTTCTGCTAAAAAAGATTCCAAACATATAGCGGGTGCTGTTGACGATTCAACCTTATAAAATATTTTTTGTTGTTTTACTACCTGCGCAGCAAAAGGGCAAAAGTTACAACCGATCACTACTTCATTGATCCATTTTTTGGTTTGCGCAATAACCTGTTCATGTATATCCATCTCTTTCATTAATTTTTTAATGGCCCTTCCCAAAGCACCTGCTCAATCATCCATTTATCATCCTGTTTGGCAAGCAGTATAAAATCACCCCCCCCCCCACCAGGCTGTTACTTTTGCAGATGCAATGCTGTTCATAATATCCAGCACTTCTACTTGTTTAGGCGAACCGGCTTTTGCGAAATTCTTTTTATCAGCAACACGCTTTGCATAATCAATAGCCTGTTTCCAGGTCATATGCCCATCGGGTGCATAATTGCCTGTCTTCTTATCCTGCCAGTATGCAAACTTTTACAAAGTTGGTTTAAGGCTTCTGATAAGTTTTGTTGTGTCTCCTTCATAAAAGCCTTCAATGTAATCCAGGCAGGCTCTTTCAATTTTTGTTTTTTCATTTTGTGCATGCGCTGCACTTATGGTAAAATAAATCAATATTATTATAAATGATCTTTTCATGGCGGCGAGTTTTATTAAAACAGTAAAGTACAATTTGTTTTTCACAAGAGATTTCCGTTTATATAAAACCTGGCTTAAGGAAATATTTGTGGGGCGTAGTTAAAGCTTTCATAAGAAAAACATAAAAAGAAGATAATAAAACCAATATGGATTCTTATTAACATCACATTACAGGCTTGCTGTTATTATTTGCATTGTATTTGCATATAATTCAAGGACAAAAAATTAAAAACCCTAAACATGAAAAACATTAAAATTTTTACCCTTCTGGTAATTGCTTTTTTCAGTTTCTCAGCAAATGAAACAAAAGCACAAGTCGCTGTTTCCATAAATTTTTCTACTTTCCAGGAAGAGCTTAGTCCCTATGGTCGATGGATGAATAACCCACAATATGGCCAGGTATGGATTTATGACGAACCAGACTTTAGACCTTACTCTACAAACGGCCATTGGGAATACACCAATTATGGCTGGTCGTGGGAATCTGATTATGACTGGGGCTGGGCTCCATTCCATTATGGAAGATGGGAATATGCTCCTTATTATGGATGGATGTGGATACCGGGTTACGAATGGGCATCAGCCTGGGTAAGCTGGAGCAACTACGATGATTATTATGGCTGGGCCCCATTAGGATATGGTCTCGGTATTAATATATCATTTGGTGCAATACCTTACGACCGCTGGAACTTTGTACCACGCCGTAATATTTGTGACCGCAACATCAACCGCTATTATGTTTCTCACCAGCACAACAATCGTTTCAGGAATGCAGTTGTAATTAATAACTATTATTATGGTGATAGAAATAACAATGGTAGTGTTGGAAGGTATTTCAGGGGACCTGAAAGAAGGGAAGTTGAACGTTATACCAGTAACAGGATACAGGAACGCCGCATAGATTATAATGACAGTTATCGTAACCGTGGTAATCGTAATAACAGTAATGATAATACAGTAAGAAATTCAAGTGACGGCATAAGGAATAATGATGTTAACCGTAATGGCGGCAGGGCACAATCTGACGACGGAACACAAAATAATGACAGGCGGAATAATAATGGTAATAACCGCAGGTTCGACAGAAACAGTACACCTGATAATAATACTACGCCACCGGTGTATGAAAACCGCCGGCAGCAGCAGCAAAAAGAAGTGAATACAAATCCTCAACCGAATGATAATGGCAATGGCCGTCGCAAGTTCGATAGGAACAATGCGCCTGATAATAATACCACTCCACCGGTTTATGAAAACCGCAGACAACAGCAGCAACAACAAGAGCGTCAACAACAAAGGCAACAGCAGCAGCAACGCATGGAGCGCCAACAACAACAGGAACCACAACAAAGGCAGCAGCAGCAACAACAACGGATGGAGCGCCAACAACAGCAAGATCAACAACAAGGGCAACAGCAGCAACAACAGCGGATGGAGCGCCAGCAACAGCAAGATCAACAACAAGGGCAACAGCAGCAACAACAGCGGATGGAGCGCCAGCAACAGCAAGATCAACAACAAGGGCAACAGCAGCAACAACAGCGGATGGAGCGCCAGCAACAGCAAGATCAACAACAAAAGCAACAGCAGCAACAACAACGGATGGAGCGTCAACAACAGCAAGATCAACAACAAAGGCAGCAACAGCAGCAACAGCAACGCATGGAGCGCCAGCAACAACAGGAACCACAACAAAGGGAACAACAGCAACAACAACGGCCTCAGCAGCAGCAAAGTCAACCAGCTCCTCAAAGAAGTATGGAACGCAGGGCTGATAGTGAAGTGGGTAGTGGGAGACAACAGCAGTCAGATGGTAATGTGCAGCGCTCAAACGGAAATGGGGGTGGTAATAGAAATTGGAAGAGTGAAAGAAGAGACAGTAATTAATTCAGGGTTTTCAGGTTTACTATAAATGGTTCTTTAAAGTTAAACGTCCTTCAACAGGTTATACTGTTGAGGACGTTTTTTTATTTAGGTACTGTACCTGTTTTCCATTTAAAATTGTTTTTCTTTGCAGCAATTATGGCCTTGTATATTACTTCTTTAAACTCCGGCAGCAATGGTAACTGCTATTATATAGGAAATAAGACAGATGCAGTACTTATTGATGCAGGACTATCCTGCAGGGAAACGGAAAAACGCATGCAGAAACTTGATCTCAGCATGAAACTGGTAAAAGCCATTTTTGTATCACATGAACATGGAGATCATATTAAAGGAGTAACCACCTTAGCCAACAAATACAAGCTGCCTGTTTATATAACAGATAAAACCGCCAGGTATGGGCCAAGAATGATAAGTCATATTGCCCAAAGATTTACAGCAAAAGAAACCATAACGATCGGTTCGTTGACCGTAACTCCATTTGTAAAATTTCATGACGCATCCGACCCCCATAGTTTTGTTATAACTTATAATGGCATAACGGTAGGCGTGCTGACAGATATTGGTAAGGTTTGTCCCGAAGTAATCCATTATTTCAAACAATGTCATGCTGTTTTTTTAGAATCCAACTATGATGAAATGATGCTTGAAAACGGCCGTTACCCTATCCACCTCAAGAACCGCATCCGGGGCGGCCTGGGCCATTTATCTAATAAAGAGGCACTTGAGCTCTTTACTAATCACCGCTCCCCCGCTTTATCGCACTTACTGCTTGCACATTTATCGCAGGAAAATAATTCACCGGAAATGGCAGCCCAATTATTTGAGCCATATGCAAACGGTATCAGGATAGTTGTTGCTTCCCGCTTTCAGCCTACCGAGGTCTTTACAGTAACCAATGCACCCTTACTGGATCCCTTAACAAAGCCGGTTTATAGCAAGCCTCTGCAATTGGGGTTGTTCAGTTAAATTCAACTTCTTCTTATTCCTGTATAAACAGTAATGCTATTGTAACTTTGTAATAAAGCATACAGTACTATGGAATTTATAGACTATTATAAAATTTTAGGAGTTGAAAAAAAAGCTTCGGATGAGGATATCAAAAAAGCTTACCGAAAGCTTGCCAGGAAAATGCATCCCGACCTTAACCCCAATGATAAAGATGCACACCAAAAATTTCAGCAGATAAATGAAGCCAATGAAGTGCTGAGCGATCCTGAGAAAAGAAAAAAGTACGATGCTTATGGCAAAGACTGGCAGCATGCTGACCAGTTTGAGCAACAGAAAAGATCGGGTAGCCAATCACAACATGCAGGCGGTCAGCAGTTTTATGGGAATGATACTGATTTCTCCAGTTTTTTTGATTCTATGTTTGGCAGCAGCGGTCGCAGCCAGGCTAAATTTCGTGGACAGGATTATAATGCAGAGTTGAAAATGAATTTAACGGATGCACTCCACACACACCAACAAACACTTACAGTTAATGGAAAAAATATCCGCATTACTATTCCAGCCGGTATTGAAAATGGCCAGGTAATAAAACTGAAGGGTTATGGTGCTGCTGGTGTAAATGGCGGTCCTGCCGGCGATTTATTTATTAGTTTTTCATTAACTCCCCATCCCGATTTCAAACGCTTGGGTAACGATCTCTATACCAATTCTAAAATAGACCTGTACACCGCTGTACTAGGTGGAGAGACCACCATTGACACAATGAACGGCAAAGTAAAACTCCCGGTAAAACCCGGAACGCAGCCGGGCACAAAGATCAGGCTCAAAGGCAAGGGGTTCCCGGTTTATAAAAAGGAAGGACAATCCGGAGACCTGTACGTGACCTATGAAATAGAACTACCGACCAACCTTACAGAAGAGCAAAAGAAATTATTTACTGAATTGTCAAAAACTTAAATAATAAGTTATGCAAACAACAGAAATGGTAATTGTAAATGAATTTTGCATGCATCATCATATCGACATGGCTTTTATTAATGCCTTAAAGGATGCGGGCTTAATAGAAGTGTATACTACCGGCGAACAGTTATGTGTTGTGCAGGAAGAACTTCCCCGCCTGGAAAAAATGCTGAGGCTGTATGAAATGGATATAAATCTTGAAGGCATAGAAACCATCACTTACCTATTGCAACGCATGAATGAATTGCAGCAAAAGGTAAATGCATTGAACAACAGGCTTCAATTATATGAAAATGAAGAACTGCAGTAATACAATTTATCAATAAACAACTATGCAGTGATCAACAGCCTGCTTGAACTTTTTAAGGAGTATCAGCATCTTGCAATTATCATAAGTATTGGTATCAGTATTATTATTGCGCTGCTGGGTATTGTTCCAAGCGTATTCATTACTGCAGCCAATATTTTATTCTTCGGTTTCTGGCAAGGCACTTTGATCTCTTTTGTGGGAGAAGCAGCAGGTGCAGGAATTGCATTCATTTTATATCGCAAAGGTTTTAAAAGATCTGTTGTAAAAGGAATGGGAAAATACCCCAGGGTTCAGCGGCTGGTAAATGCAGAAGGAAAAGAATCATTTTATTTGGTATTTGCCTTAAGGTTAATACCCTTTGTTCCATCGGGCCTCATCACTTTTGCTGCGGCGGTAGGCAAAATAAGTCTCTTAATATTTATTATTGCAAGTTCACTTGGTAAACTGCCTGCATTATTAATAGAAGCTTACTCAGTGTATCAAGTAACCGAATTTGGCTGGCAGGGCAAATTAATATTATTGATTGTTGCACTGGCATTGATATATTGGGTAGTAAAAAAAAGAAAGAAAACTGCCTGATGATTTTCTTACTCAACAAACTTCTTTCCCTTCGCCAATATCAAAAATACAATAGCCGTTACAAAACCCATAATGATAAAACCTACAATCCAAAGCGCTTTTTCACCATCACTCACATTTTTATTTTTAGCTACATGAACAATACCTAATATGCGGTATAGCAGGCTGCTGAATACCATAAGAACACCTGAGATGATTACTGCGGGAGTGAATATGCTGCTTAAAACTGATATCGGGTTCATCTCATATTTTTCATGTTCATTTATCGTAAATGCAAATCCAAAAATTGCCTGGAAATAAAAGATCATAAAAAAGATCACAGCAACAATGGAGAGTATAAAAAAAGTTAGGAATGCATTATATTTAGTCATGGCTTTTTTCTTTAAATCTACAATTTAGTTTTATGAAACTCAAATTTCTAATGCACGTGACATTTTTTCTTAAACAACAAGCTTTTTTCCGTTGCTCAAACAAACAGTGAGCGAACTGGGTATCTTTTATAAAGCTGCTTTTTATATTATTTAACGGAGGATGATAAGAACCGCAATTGGAAAGATTTTGCCAATTATAATAATCCAAATGAAAAAAAAGGAGTTGATAATATATGTGAACGCTTAAACCAGACAGCAAACCAGGATAGCCTGAGGTATAAAATTGTAAAATACTATACTGAAAAAGAATCGGAAGGCACCTGGCATTTATTGCTGGTAAACTACAGCATGAAGGGGAAGGAAAAAACAACAGCTTATGCATTTTTAAGGATCAATAATAAGTTTGGTTTGGGCGATATTGATTAAGATAATTTATCTAATTTTCAATTATTAATCTGGTATTAAGAGATCATAGATCAATATATATCTTTAGGTTAGCTCAGTTAGAGACAGCACTACACCCCTACTTACACACCACACATCTTTAAAATAAGCCGTTGTACTATTTTCCGGTATGCTGCTCCGCATGCAATATTTTATATCGCAGCACCTGTGTTCAACTATTTGTTTGATAATGCTTTTGGTGGAGGCAATACAAGAAATCGGTTTCTGCTAAAATGGACGCACACATTTTTGAAATAAATAGTATTTTTTAATCAATACTTTCGATTGTATATTCCATATTATTGAACGCAGTTACATCATTCACTTTAAGGCCCAGAAGCCTTTGCCCAAGTGGCGATTGAGGGGATAAAGCGATCACTGAGATATTTTCAACAGTCGCTTTGCCCAAAGCAATACTCATAAACAGGTATCCCCTGTTTGTTTTTACTAAACTCCCGTTCACAACCATCTTTGCAGTTATTGCGGGGTTGATCTTTTCCAACGCAGCTTTTTGAGTTAATATTTCTTGTAACTGGGCACGTTTGGCAGCCTGCTCAATCTGCAGCATAGCCAATGCGGTTTCATGTTTATCTCCTGCGGTGCTTTTGGTTTCATTGCTGCCACTTTCTTTCAGGTCGGCTAAAACCTGCTGCAGTATTTGCACCTTATCTTTTATCAACTGCAGGTAATGATCATAAATTATTTGTTTTAGCATGTTTTATTCTTCTGCATCTTTGGGTAGCTGTTCGTTTAATTTGAGTTGGCTTATGTCTATCTCTCTTTCCATCTGCCGTAGCACAGCATCGCTGAAATTACCGTCCTTATGTAACTTAATCAATAAGCTGCGCTGAAATTTATTGATCTCCAGCTTTACATTCAGCATATTATCCGGTGCAGGTACTTCAGGTTCCCTATTTTGCTGTTTTGCTTTTTTATGGAGTTTAATTTCTTTGGTAAGCTTCCTGATATACTGCTGGTATTGTTCAATCAACTGCTCCTGCAGTTTAAGATCTCCTGGTATTGGGAAATCTTTTTCAATAAAATCCAATGTACTGCTGGCCATGTATAACTGTAGTTCTTTTTCTTCTTCTGCTGTGTTATCAGTTGATTTTATTTTTAACCACTTTATAAGCAGCGGTAATGATAAACCCTGTACAACAAGCGTAACAAAGATCACAACAAAGGCTAAAAAAATAATGGATGATCTTTTTGGAAAGAGTGTGCCATCTTCTAAAAATAACGGCAGGGCTAATGCAGCGGCGAGTGATATCACTCCCCTTGTTCCTGTCCAGGCCACAACCAGTACATTCTTCCAGGTATTGGTGGGATCATTATTTTCATCATCAGCATCAGTTTTTTTATGAAAGATATTATGCCAGGATGTACCGGTAAATACCCAGATAATACGAACCAGCATAGTAACAAGACTTATTAGCAAACCATAACCCAGTAATTTAAAAAATGGATAATTACCCAAGTCATTAATAATAGATGGAAGCTGCAGGCCGATCATGATAAAAACAAAACCGTGTAATAAGAATACAATGGTATCCCAAATAACACGTGCCCTCATCCTCGCCTGGTAAGAAAAAACTTCAGGCGATCTCCAGGATATGAGCAACCCGGTACTGACCACAGCCAACACGCCCGACATATGAAAATGTTCTGCCGCCAGGTAAGATACAAAGGGGGCCAGCAAAGTAAGACTTGTTTCAACCACAGGATTATTCTCAATATTTTTAATTGCCCATATAAATAAATACCCTGTTGCAATACCAATGGCAATACCTACGCCTGCCACCAGTAAAAATTGCAGTCCCGCCTGCCAAAAAACAAATGTGCCAGTGGTAACTGCAAGCACTGCATAGCGGTAAGCTATTAAAGCAGATGCATCATTTACCAGGCTTTCGCCTTCTAATATGGTTACCACTTTTTTATTCAGTCCCAATCCTTTTATAATGCTCGATGCTGCAACCGCATCCGGTGGAGATACTACAGCTCCCAATACAAAAGCAAGCGGCCAGCTAAACCCGGGAATTAAATAATGTGCAGTTACTGCTACTGCAACTGTAGTAAAAAAAACCAGTGTTATTGCCAATGCCGAAATGGGCCTGATAGAAGTTTTAAATTCATGCCAGGAGGTTTTGGATGCGCCATCATATAATACTGGCGGAAGTATTACCAGGAATACCACGTCAGGATTCATTTCGAGGTCTGGTAAGAATGGAACAAAACCAATAATGAGGCCTGCAAAAACCAATAGTATAGGAAACGGCAGTTTTCTTTTATTCACTATCGCCGTTAGGCTGATAAGAATAGCCATGATGATCACTACTATTTTGAAGTTCTCCATACAATCTCAATCTACGATTTAACGATGGAATTTTTTAATGGCATTTATATTATTACTTCCAATTGATAATTAGCTTCACAAACAAGTACCATGCCCTTATGCTTAATAAATATTAGTTAACGCACTATTTAGATTTACATTTGCACTTCAAATAAAATGTAATAATGAAGGTAGAAGAACAAGTGGCCATAAGGAGCGGAAACCTGTGCGAATTATGCGGCAGTAATGATAATATTAAATTATTTGAAGTGCCGCCTCAACAGGGCCTTTCGTCAGATACTTCTATCATGATCTGCAGCAAATGCCTGGTACAGATAGAAAAGAAAGAAGAACTTGACAGCGCACACTGGCGTTGCTTAACAAGCAGCATGTGGAGTGAAGTACCGGCTGTACAGGTAACTGCATGGCGAATGCTTAACCGCCTGCGTAATGAAAGCTGGGCTTCGGAAAACCTGGATATGCTTTACCTGGATGATGACAAACTTGCGTGGGCCAAAACTTCCGGCGATCATGAGAATGATAGTACTGTTGATCTGCATAAAGATAGCAACGGGTATGTACTTAAGAATGGCGATACGGTGGTATTGATAAAATCACTTGATGTAAAAGGATCAACGCTTAATGCAAAAATGGGTACCGTAGTAAAGAATATCCGTATTGTTGAAGCTAATACCGAACAGATAGAGGGGAAAATTGAAGGGCAGCAGATCGTTATTCTTACAAAATATGTAAGAAAGCAGCAGGAAAAGACTTAACATACAACGCCGGATTATTTTAGTAATTTTAATAAAAACCTATCATCATGAACATACCTGTATTAGTAGGCGTCGGAATACTCTTTTTAGTAATGATCGTATTCCTGGTCATGCGTAATAAAAAAGACCGGAAGGAAATGGAAGAACAGATGAATAACGATTTTCATAAAACAGTTGATAAGGAGGATGAAGTAGATACTGATGAAGCAAAAGATTAAAAAAAGCCAACAAAAGTTGGCTTTTTTTAGTACTGTGTCGGGGCATTTATCGGTTTTTGAAAAGATAAAAGATACCTGCCTGGAATCCCCTGTTGGTAGAATTTACCGGGCTGTTTTTACTGATATCTGATAGTCCCACATTAAACCTGGCATCAAAGCCCAATCCTGAATTTGGAATTAAATAACTGCCACCTGCAGACATCGCAAAATCTACCTTGTTATAATCGTCCCTGATCTGCTGTTTTATATTATCTGATTTGGAAACAGCAGTCACTAAAAAACCAACCTGCGGACCTGCCTGTATCCTTATCCCATTGGCAAACATATACTGTGCTAACACCGGTATGTTTATATAACCCAGGTTATAATTAATTTCATTGCCTGCATTGCGATATTTGGCACCTTGTGTTGAAAATACAACTTCGGGTTGTACTGCCCAATGCTTGTTTATATGTATATGGCTTAGTACCCCTGCGTGAACCCCCACAGCAGGATTATAATAAGTGCCGTTACTGTGGTGGACATTATTAATGTTTAATCCACCCTTAATTCCAAAACTGGCGTGTTGTGCTTTTGCAGAGCCTGTTAAACAGACAATTCCAACTAGTGCACAAATAATTGTTTTCATAATGATAAGCGGTTAAATATTTTTTTTAAAAATTGTTTCATAGTTTTTTACTTTCCCCCGCCTGGCTTTGGTGGTCTTGGAGGTGGAGGTGGTAAAGGTGGCCTGGGCAAACTTTTAATAACTTCTTTGGGTGTAGGAGGCCTTGGTGGTGGGGGCAAAGGAACTACTACGCTCCTGTCTACATCTTTTCTCTCTACGCTTTTTTCATTTACAGTTTTTCCGTCTACATTTGTTTTATCTTCATTAGTACAGGATACTGTAGCCACTAAAACTGCCAATGATAAGAAATGAATGCTCTTTTTCATAAAATTTTTTTAGTTAAATAATAGTAATGCAGGTATGCATTGCATTCCTGTAAAACACTCATACAGCCTAATATTTCAATTACCGTGCCTCAATTCAATAATCTTGTTTTTTTCTTATTACGCTTTTCTTGCAATTGGGAAGCATGTATATTTTATTCTACAGTAAATCAACATATTTGAAGTAAAATAATGACGGCACAGGAATTGAAACTATACTAGTTGAATGTAACAATAATTTTTAACCGTACCCCTTATAAACGTTAAATCAGTAAATCCAAATTTATCACGTTTAAAATTCAAACATTATGAAAACGAAAATCTTAAATTTATTTATTACAGGATTGGTGATCTGCGGTGCAGCCATCAGTGGTTGCAGTAAAAACGAATCGGTAAACGAATTAAACCAGAATCCTCAATTGTTGTCTGCAAAAACAGGATCGGGCGATTTAAATACAGCTAGCGAAATATTGAACCAGAACTTTGTGATCAGTTATGCAAGGGATAATGGTGCTGATATAACAGCCCAGTTCAGGGATTTTACATTTAATTTTCAAGGAACAGCACCTGCGGGCAAGGCACATGTGTGGAATGACCTGCTTGCTCAAACAGGTACTTGGAAGTTTATGGAAGGAACTGATGTGTTCGAAATAAAATACCCCACAGAAATTTTTGAGCAGCTGGTATTTTTGAACAGGGTATGGAGAATAGGAGAAAGCAGTTCTTCTGTTCTCAGGCTTTATACTGATGATGGTGATGAAGTTCAATTTTCAACAGAATAATTAGAGTCTACCTGCACAAATACAGCGTCGTAAAAAATACGGCGTTGTATATTTTTAAAAGGTACTGTAAAAAAACAGGACAAGGAAAGGACTTTACTGGTTTAGGGAATATCAAACACGTAAGTTAATGTAGAAAATGAATTTGTTTGGTATTCCCTCTTCCTTGTCCAAAATCAACTGTTATAATTTCGATTTATAATACCATTTTTATTTTCTATTTTGTTCGTCTAAATCAAAACTAATTGTATGAAAAAGACGATCATCGGCGCCCTAGTAGGCGGCATTATTATTTTTGCATGGCAGTTTTTATCATGGGGACCATTGGACCTGCATGAGGCTCAGCAACAATACACTCCAAAACAGGATACAATCCTGGCCTATCTTGGTACGCAGTTTACCGAAGACGGGGCTTATTTTATGCCCAATGTTGCTCCCGGTACATCAAACGAGGAAATGGAAAAACAATGGAAGGCTATGGAAGGCAAACCTTATGCACAGGTAATTTATCATAGATCAATGCCAGACAATATGTTCATGAATATGGCCAGGGGTTTATTGGTTAACATAGTTATGGTATGGCTGCTTTGTTGGTTGCTTGTAAAGATCCCGGTCAGATCATTTGCTACCGTTTTTTTAGGTTCTATTGGTACTGGCTTAATTGTATTTCTTAATGCACCTTATACCATGCATATATGGTATGGCAGTTTTGACCTGATGGCACATTTTGTAGATGTATTGGGCGAATGGGGTATTACAGGCCTTTGGCTGGGCTGGTGGCTTACCAGAGAAAAGAAGTAAAAGACAAGAGACCTGCCTGATTATTTTATACCCTGTTTGTGCACAATATCGGCAACAGCACTACCGGGTTGGGTAATTTTTGCATCAATACCCGATTGCTTGCGGGCCTTAATTGCAGCCTGCAGCCTGCTGATATTGAATTTGCAATCTTCAAAAGCCTTGGTTTTTGAATTATTGATAAGCATATTTGTGTATTCTGCTGTATAAATAGCAAGCATTTCTAACAGAATTAATGTTTTTATGAATTTCAGATCGTACATATGGTGCGGTTAATATAAATAAAGAAACAAACTTCATGCACAGGATCTAAAATGTGCAAAACATTTTTTTAAAGAAAATCAATTTGTTAATTAAACCTGGCAGGCTGAACTTTTGTATAAATTTATACTTCTTATATTCAATAAAATTTATTCATTATGCAAAGGCTTTTGATATTAATATGTTTTATGATGATATCCGCTACAGCTATAAATGCCCAGAAAATATACTCCTACCCTGTTGTGGTTTCTTTCAACAGTATGTGTTGTGGCGTGCCCGACAGCCGCCCAGTAATGAGGCTGGTTAGTAATTTTAAGAAACAATATAAAATAAAGCGCATTGCCGTTGACAGTATTGGCCCCATGGGTAAAGAGGGCGAATACTATCTTGCATTCCGCCTAAAGGAAATGACCAATGCCCAAAAAATAAAATTCATACAGCAACTGAAAAAAATAGCACCCACCATGATTGATAAAGGCTCGGCAGCCGTAAAAGAAAATCTGGCAATTAATAAGACTGACCTTTCTTCAAGAACGGGGATTACTACTTTACGACTTTGATGTGTATCTATTTAAAAACCTGCTAAATTTATTCCTAATACATTCACATCTTTTTTATATTAGTACAAATTAACCAAACATGAAATTGATCATTTACATCATTGCCAGCCTGCTTCTTGTTTCCTGTGGCAGTTCAACGCTTGTTAAAAATATCTCCGGTAGTGACAGTGTTGCTGTGCGGTTTAACCACCCCGGCACCGATTCCATTATTAAAGTGGTTGAAGCAACCCAATCTCATGCAATAGACAAACTCCTAAGATTTGCTGATGGTAAAGAAACGGAGCAATTCAAATGTGGCTATGATGGCAACATGATGTTTTACAAAAATGGAAGTCTGACAGGCGATATATCTTTTAACTACTCCAAGGATGGCTGTCATCATTTTTTACATATGGTAGATGGAAAGTTGACCGCAACTGCAATGAGCAATGAAGCGGCTGATTTTTTAAAGAGTCTGGCTGCGGCAAATAATTAAATTATTTGGGTTGGTTTTAAAACTTCCGAAGTTTGTGCAGGTAATTTTTGTGAAAAGAGCGCTCATGAAGGAAGCCATTTGTAGCAAGGTATTTGCAGTAACTGCCCCGGAAACTCATATCCGTTCATCTTAAATTTACAATCAATGAAAAACTACTTATTCATTTTTATAAGTTTTGTAACCTGCTATACTGCAAATGCCCAGTTAAAAGCCACTGCTGTTTGTCCCAACTTTACTGCAGATATAATGGCAGGCACGGTAAACGACCTGCAGACTAAATCTGCCATTGCAGAGATACAGGCCAAACTTCCCTGCGCTACAGCCATGGTAGAAAAGGACCTGGGTACGGCTTGCGCCGGTGTTTTTTACAAAGACAAGGATATAACTTTTTATACCGACAGGCAATATATTGAGATAGGTGAAAAATTCAAAGGCAGGATAACACCTGCACTGATGGGCGTATCACGGAAGAACCTTTTTGCATTATTGGGTCACCCCAAATTAAAAGATACCAATTGGGAAGCTTACCAGATGGGTTATGGTACACTGGTACTTTATTATAATGCGGCAGGGAAGATTAATAAGATACAGATGGCAGCTAAGAATACGGATGCACTAAAGCTTTGTGAGTAAAATGAGGTTTAGAGGGTTTAGCGGTTTAGAGACTTCCGAAGTTTTGAAAACTTCGGAAGTCTAATCACAGCAGATCATGTTCCCGGTTCGGGTAACACTTCATCAAGTTTATTGTCGGTAATGAATTTATCCTTGGCTGTGGTAAACTCTTCCATCACCAGGGTGATCTCTGCAATACCGGCATCCACTTTTTCATGAATATCGGGCAGGCGTTTTTCAAGTACGCTGTTGCCCAGGTTAATATTTTCCGCTTCCAGCTGCGATATTTTTTTGAGCAGGGAGGTCTGGCTGTTTACAATATCTTCCAGTTCCCTCATCATTTTTTCCATCAGGTGTTTTTTTTCTATTTTTTCCATTGTAATAATTAGTTTTTTGTTTAATGTACTTTTTATAAATCAATAACCATACCCCGAATGATAAATCATGATTCCGGATGTTTTTATTTTTAGTAAGTGAAGTATGGTACGGGTGTTTAATTACCGGATAAGCATCAGGCTGCCTTTTTTTACTACATTACCACACAGGGTTTTTGCTTTTAAAAAATAAATATAAGAGCCGCGGTCGGCGGGTTGGCCCTTGTAATAACCATTCCAGCAATCAGCAGCATTGTGCGTTTCAAAAACAATACCTCCATAACGGTTATAAATAACAAAATCAAGGTCCTGCACATCCCGGTAATACTGTATTCCAATACAATCATTAATACCATCTCCATTTGGTGTGAAACTGTTTGGTATTAAAATGCCGCTGTTGGCAAAATTTACAATTAACGTAACACTGTCTCTATTAACACAACCATTATTATCTGAAGCTGTAACAAAATAAGTTGTTGATACGGCCGGGTTGGCTATTGGGTTTGGAATAGTACTGTTGCTGAGTGCAAATGCCGGAATCCATGTATATGTAGATGCACCAGTAACATTTAACTGTGCAAATGGTTTATTACAATTAATATCATTGCTTTTAGTAGCATTGATCAATGGCAGGGGAAGCACGATTACGTTTACTATAAAACTGCTGTCGTAATTGCAGGCATTATCGATTATGGTAAGTGTGTAGGCAGTTGTAAAAGGTGGATTTGCAACCGGGTCTTTTATATTTGCGTTACTTAAATAAAGAGCTGGTGACCAAAAATATTGAAACCCATTTCCATTGTTTCCATTTAACTGAACTGATTGGCCTTTACAAATTGTTTTACCGGGCGGAGCACTAAAAGTAACCGGGGTTTTTACATTTACAGTAATGGTATCGCTGGCCATACACCCGTTTGCCCCGGTTCCGGTAACAATTAATATACGTGTTGCCGAATCAATAAACTGCGGACTGGCAATGGTTGAATCACTCACATACAAACCGGGGCTCCAGTTATAATTTACCGCACCGCTGGTAGATAAGACCAGCATTGCATTTTT
>JBBSJI010000050.1:0-21311 GCA_038257425.1 Chitinophagales bacterium | reverse complement strand
GGAGCAGTTACAGTTGTGGTGCCTGGCGTTACTGTTGTTGTTTGCGGTGCAGTTGTTACCACGTTTTGTGGAGTTGCATTAACGGCCTGTGGTTTAAAATTAACCGTACCAGAAGTAGCGCCGGGTATAACCGTGCTGGTTCCGGGAACAGTTGAAGTAGCAGCAGGTACCATAGTGGCATTTGTTGTAGTTGCTGTATTGGCATTGATTGCAACAGGTTGTGCTGTGGTAGTTTCTGAGCCTGCAGGTATAATAGATTTATCTACAACCTCTTTATCCTTGTTACCTGCGCAGGAAATAAGTGATGCAGTTACAATTAAAACGGCTGCAGTATATAGTTTTGCTGTCATGTTTTTTATTTTAGAATATCTGCAATTTACAGGTAATTAGTATAAAACCAAAAAAGCATATCCCTTTCGTGTAATTTTTGCCCAAACTGTAGAAAGGAATTAGACAACTTAAATTCCCAATTAAATAGTTGGTAATAATAGTATTTATTATATCCTATTTCTCACCGCCCTAATACATTAGTTGAAAAACATTATACCATAAAGACATCTGTTAAATGTTTGTTTAAACAGGCATCATTATTGAAAAAAAGTAAGTGGAAGCATATTTCACGTACACTTTAAAATTTAATCTATGAAAACGTTTTTACTATCAACCATGTTGATCATTTCTGTACTTGCTGTTAAAGCACAATATCCTACAACTGTGACCCCGGCTACTAATTGCAGTGTGTTCAGAAATTTTAATAATTCTGATGAGGGTTTCAGTTCACCAAGTATTTATTCAGATGCAAATGATGTTTCATTCTTTTGGAACGCAGCCGCAGGTGCCGAAATAGAAAGCAGCGGCCTTTCAGTTCGAACCGGAAGCCTTATCTCTCCTTCTTATTTTTTAAATGAAGAAGGCAGGGTAACTGTTGGCTTTTATTATATAGCCCCTGCAGGAACTGAATACAGGATAAGAGTAATTTCATCAATCATCAATCCTCCATTAGAAATATTGGCTACTACTGCTAATGGGCCTGTGTACACTCCATTACCATCAACTTCAGGTAATATTTGTTTGTTACTTACAGATGCCGACCTTAGTGCAGGGCGCCAGATAAGGTTTGAATTCACCTTCCGTGCAACACAGCCTGGTAACATACTTTTTGATAACCTGTCATTATCCGTGGCCGGCGGCCCACTACCGGTAACCTTTGAAGGATTTGTTGCCAGGAAGAACCAGGATGAGACTGTAAAATTATTATGGAACGTAGGCACCGAATTAAATGTAAAAGGTTATTACGTAGAAAGCAGTATGAATGGTGTTGACTTTACCAATGTTGGTTACGTTACTGCAACAGGCAGCAGGGTTTACAGTATGGATTATCCCAATAAACTCATGCAAACCATGTTCTTTAGGGTACGTAATGTGGATATTGATGGCAGCAGTAAATACACACCGATTATTAAAGTATATAACAGAGAGCAAACCGATAAATCTATACAGGCTTACCCCGTACCGGCTGTTGATATGGTTACCATACAGCATGCCCGTTCGGCAGACAGGGCTGTTATTTCTTTAGCAGGTATGGATGGAAAAATTTTACTACAGAAAACGGTAATGCCAAATACATTACAGACTCAATTGAATATAAGCAGGCTAAGTAAAGGTTTGTATATAGTTAAATACGACGATGGAATGGGAGATATAAGAACCCTTAAACTTGTAAAGAATTAAGTACCTCTTATGAATTAGAAAAAGGCCCGCTGCAAGCGGGCCTTTTCATTAAATGCCTTTATTTTTCTTCATACCGGCAGCTTAAACAAATTTGCCTAATAATTTTTTACGGCAGCATGTTTTAAGTATTTGCTTTTTATTCTTTTCCAGTAAAATATTTATGAAAATACGGAATGGTTTCAATGCCTTTATAAAAATTGGCGAGGTCAAATTTTTCGTTGGGGCTATGCAGGTTATCGCTGTCTAACCCAAAACCCATAAGCACCACTTTTACTCCCAGTTCTTTTTCAAACAAAGAGCAGATAGGAATACTGCCACCGCCACGTACTGGAATTGGTGCTTTGCCAAAAGTAGCTTCTATTGCTTTTGCTGCAGCCTGGTAAGCACTGCTGTTAATGGGGGTTAGGTAAGGATCGCCTCCGTGGTGCAGGGTTGCTTTTACTTTTACATAAGGCGGTGCAATGGTGTTAAAATGTTTTATGAGCAGGTCGCTGATCTTAGCATTGGTTTGCTGTGGAACAAGCCTTGCCGAAATTTTTGCATAAGCTTTTGATGGCAATACCGTTTTAGCTCCCTCGCCGGTGTAGCCGCTCCAGATACCATTGAGCTCAAGGGTTGGCCTTATACCGGTTCTTTCATTAGTAGTATATCCTTTTTCGCCCCATAGTTCAATTACACCAAGGTCTTCTTTATAGTCATGTTCATTAAAAGGAGCTTCAGCCATTAATTCTCTTTCTGCTTCGGATGATTCCAATACATCATCATAAAACCCGGGGATGGTTATATGGTTGTTCTCATCATGAAGGGATGCGATCATTTTTGCAAGGATGGTAATGGGGTTTGCTACAGCACCACCATACACACCACTGTGCAAATCACGGTTTGGGCCGGTTACTTCTACTTCAATATAACTTAATCCACGAAGTCCGATATCCAGGCTTGGCGTATCCAGGCTTATCATTGCGCTATCGCTGATGAGTACACAATCGGCTTTTAAAAGTTCGGTATGGCTTTTAACAAAGGTTGCCAGGTTGGTTGAACCAACTTCTTCTTCACCTTCAATACAGAACTTGATATTGTTTTCGAGGGTATTGGTCTGTATCAATGTTTCCAATGCTTTTACATGCATGTACATCTGGCCTTTATCATCGCAGCTGCCACGGGCAAAAATTTTACCCTCGATGATCACTGGCTCAAAAGGGCCGCTCTTCCAAAGTTCAAGCGGCTCTGCAGGCTGTACATCGTAATGTCCATATACCAACACGGTTGGTTTAGCCGGATCAATTATTTTTTCAGCATACACAACCGGGTGGCCTTCGGTTTCAAATATTTCTGCTTTATCAACACCAGCTTCTATCAGCCGTTGCTTTACGGCTTCGGCGCAGGTTATCATATCTGGTTTATGCTCTGCCTTGGCACTCACGCTTGGAATGCGCAACAGTTCAAGTAATTCATTTAAAAAACGTTCTTTATTTTTCTCCTGGTAATCTTTCCAAACTTGCATAAAATGTGTATTAGTTGTGTATTTAAAATTGATAAAAATGCGGATGGCTAAATTAAGTTTTTTTAGGTTTAATAAACGGTATGTTAAAAAAGATAAAAATTTTCAAAAAGGGTGAAATGTTTTTGTTGATTGATATCTGCCCCTATATATTTGCAGCAGATTGTTTGTCAATTTATCAGCCTTTGTTTTAGCTGGATCGCACTTGGTTCTGACTAATACAAAGGCTGAGTCCATTTCAGGAAGTGATGTTTAGTATGTTATCTTTCTGTAAGCCAATACCAGCAAGCCTGTAAGCACATATAGCACAGCGATAATAGCAAGTAGCCATTTTATAACAGAGATGAATGTAGTGCCAAAAGCTACGACAGATGAAGTATGTCCATGAAGTGTAATGAACATACCGATGTTTTCAAGTATATCTAAAATGCCGGCAAGTATTGCAGCTTTGGCAATTATATTACCTGCTCTTGCAACAGGGCCATTAAAGGTTGCTGCAATTTTTTTACAGGCAATAAATAAAAAACCAGCGTAAAAGAACAGGAATACAAAATCCCACCAGGTATTTATCTTAGCCACTGTAATATTATCAAGTTGTGGAGTTGGAGCCCAGGCATTGAGAACGGTTACAGTTTTTGACATGTTGTATGCAAACTCAAGGTCTAGAATGCCCATGGGTGTGGCGGGCGTTTTTAAAGTACTGCCCGTTTTGGCCATTACAACCATCATCATAAGCGTGCCTGTAAGAAAAAATGGAAGCAGTAGTTTTTTCATGATGAGTTTAGTTTTAGCAAAGAGGATGAAAAAGAAAAGGAGAAAAAGAGGGATTGAAAATTACTTGTCTCTTTTTCTCCTTTCTCCTCTTAGCTAACATATTTCTTATCCTTTTTTATCAAATCTCTGCTGCACATAATCCCAGTTAACCACCTGCCACCAGTTGTCAACGTAATCGGCTCTTTTATTCTGGTACTTTAAATAGTACGCATGCTCCCAAACGTCCAACGCCAGTAAAGGGAACCCTTTTATTTCGCTCACATCCATCAACGGGTTATCCTGATTGGGTGTGGAGCCGATCATTAATTTTTTATGCTTATCAATATAGAGCCAGGCCCAGCCGCTGCCAAAGCGGTTCTTTCCTGCATCGCCAAACATTTTTTTAAAATTATCAAAAGAAGTAAAGCTCTTTTCAATAGTAGTAAGTAATGTTCCCGACGGTCTATTATTTTCGGTTTTTGGTCGCATGCATTGCCAGAACATTTCATGGTTATAATGCCCGCCACCATTGTTGCGCATTTTAGCAGCGTATTTTGAAATTTTGGCCAGCACATTTTCCAGCGGTTTACTCATATTAACTTTTTCAGCTGCTGCAGCTTCCTTTACATTTTTTGAATAGGCTGCTGCATGTTTACTGTAATGAATTTCCATGGTCATGGCATCAATTACATTTTCAAGCCCGTTATAGGCGTAAGGGAGGGGCTGTTGATCAAAACCCGTCTTCATACCTGTAGGTATGACATGATCTGCAGTAGAAAAGGATTGCAATACAGGGGCAGCGACACTTAAGCCAAGGCTTACTGCTAATCCTCCTTTTACTGTTTGTGAAATAAAGTTGCGGCGGTTGGTTGTGTTATTTGCAGACATAATAGATCGTTTATGTTGATGAGTTTTCTTTTCTTTTATACAAATAAGTTTTCACTTTTTTAATTGCCCTGTTGTAAAATTCTTTATTAAATAATTGAGAATCGTGCATGGCTTTGTAAGTTAAAAATATGCCCACCGGTGTAAGCACCAATACAGCCAACCACATGCCAAAGAAAGGCGACATAATACTTTCCTTTACAAATTTTTCGCCAAACATGTTTAGCAGGTGAAACATTAAAAAGAAAATGATAGCTACAACCAGTGGCATACCAAGCCCGCCTTTGCGGATGATTGAGCCCAGGGGCGCCCCTATAAAAAATAACACAAAACAGGCCATAGATAGCGAAAACTTACGGTGCAATTCAATTTTGTGGTACCTGATATCTGCTTTGCGGTTTTCTATTTCGGTACCCGAGGTTTCAATATTGAATTTTATATTGCTGGCAAGCGTTAATGCTGCTTCATAAACCTGAAAACGAAGTGAATCGGGTATGATAGAATCAAATTTGTTTATATTTATTTGAATGAGGGGTATGTCTTTTTTTGTACTGTCTTGTTTAGCAGTGTAGGGCAAGGTCATGGCAAGTGTTCTGTGCAGCCTTGATGATATGGAATCGTTCAGTTTATATAAAGAATCCAGGGAACTGTTGATTTGTCCTGCACTCAGCATCTTAAAATTATTCCGGTAAACACTGTCGTTGGTAGTTTGTTTTTGCAGGGAGCTTATATCAAAAAGTTTTTTAAACGAACTGAAGCCTAGCCGTATGTATTCATTGGTTGAATCAGTAGTATTGCCGTTTTCCTGATAGCGAAATCCATTGGTAAGATTAAATTCAAGGAATTTTTTATCAGAGGATATGGTCATTACCCCTGTTTCGGCAATGATGGTATTATTCTGCAGTGGGTTTGCCTGTTCATAAATTAATACATTGCGAATGGTTTTTCCATCAGCATCTTTTTTCCCTGCTTTAATAGCATAATTCGGTATATGGGTAAAAAAAACCCCTTCTTTAAGATCAAAGGCTGGTTTCTTATAAAAAATATCATTATATAAGGCCACAAATTTTAAATTGGCGTACGGTATCACATAATTGGCAAAGGCAAATGTTATGCAACTAAACAGAATTGCTACCCACATTAATGGCCGCATAAAACGAAGCAAGGATATACCGGAGGATTTTATAGCAACAAGTTCAAAGCTCTCACCCAGGTTGCCAAAGGTCATGATAGATGAAATGAGTATAGCAATAGGCATCGCCAGCGTAAGCATAGAGGCGCTCACATACCATAAAAACTTACCGATAGTTATAAAGTCGAGCCCTTTGCCAACAAGGTCATCCAGGTATTTCCAAAGACCCTGCATCATTAACACAAAAAATGCGATGAAGAACGTTATGATAAACGGCCCGATGAAAGATTTAAGAATGAGTTTATCTAATTTCTTTATCATGAACAGCAGGAGGGGTAATGAAAATTAATTGTAGTAATTTGATGCCCTATGAACATAGATTCAAAATTAATGTTTTCTGATGAGGAACAACAACTGGTGAACAACACTCACTGGATTTTAACGAAACGTAACATACTGGATAAAGTGAACCTCCTTTTAGGTGGGTTGTCTCAAGATCAGAAAGTGATAATTGAAAAAGAAAAGAATTGGTTACCGCCTGAAGTAATCAGAACCACGCCAAAAATTTCAAAAGGAGAAAATTACCTGCAGCTTCCTTACCTGTTACTCGATCATCCACGTTGCTTTGATGCCGAAAATATCTTTGCAGTAAGAACGATGTTCTGGTGGGGGAATTTTTTTAGTATGACATTGCAGTTATCAGGAACCTACAAAGCATTATACCAGGATAAAATTTGTAAAAGATTGAACACAATACAGCAGGATATTTTTATCTGTGTTAATGAAAATCAATGGCAGCATCATTTTGAGGCTACTAATTATTTAAGCGTAAAAAAATTAGCAGCAACTGAACTGCAGGACATCATCTATAAAAAACAATTTTTGAAACTGGCAGTAAAATTTCCATTACAACAATGGAATGCATTACCTGAATTGTTGCAGGAATCATTTAAAGAAATAATGGAGGTGCTGAAAGACTAACTGCCGAGGCGATGGAATAATTCTTTAACCTGGTATTCCCATAACTGGCTTTGATCTTTAATTTCTTTTTTATCTGCAAAATCACTGATCACTAAAATAGTTTGATTGGTAACTTCAGATTTATCAATGCGCCATTCAAAGTATTCGTCCTTACCCATATAGTCCCAACGAAAACGTACAAACTTATCTTCTTCACTGTCTAATAATTCTGCTTTATCTTCTGTTCCATTCCAGCTAAAACTGAATTGCCCGTCACGCTCATCTACTTTATCAGCAAACCACTCCTGCAGTCCTGCAGGTGTTCTCAAAAAATCATACAAAATACCGGGAGAACATCTAACAGGGTATTCAAGTGTATATAAAACTTTCTTACTCATTCTTTTTATTTAAATAACTTTACTCTTCTTGCAATAATAACAAAATAATCTACAGTACAAATTATTTTTTTATTTTTTTTTGTTTTATGATGAAAGTATGATTGTTAAACAAAACTTCATTTCAAGCTACTGAGATCCAGTGTTTTAGATTATTTTTTTTGGCGGCATATCATAAAAAGTATAAATTACGTTAATAACTGCAGCCCTTTTTAACAATTTGTTAACCCAAAAATATTTTCTTTATTTAACCTTTAAACCGTAGGCTTATGAGTATGCGTCAGCTCAAAATCACTAAGTCCATCACAAACCGTGAAAGTCAGAGTTTAGAGAAATACCTGCAGGAAATTGGTAAAGTAGAATTAATAACTCCCGAAGAAGAAGTTAAATTAGCTATCAGGATAAAACAAGGAGACCAGTTTGCATTGGAAAAACTAACCAAAGCCAATCTCAGGTTTGTGGTATCAGTTGCAAAACAATATCAAAACCAGGGTTTAACATTACCCGATCTGATTAATGAAGGAAATCTTGGCCTTATAAAAGCTGCACAACGTTTTGATGAGACCCGTGGCTTTAAATTTATTTCTTATGCTGTGTGGTGGATACGCCAAAGTATTTTGCAGGCATTGGCAGAGCAATCAAGGATTGTACGTTTACCATTAAATAAAGTTGGACTTACAAACCGCATAAGCAAAGCCTATTCACAACTTGAGCAGGAATTTGAAAGAGAGCCAACACCTGAGGAGCTGGCTTTTTTACTTGATATGGATACAGAGGAAATAGCTGCCACGCTTGGGCTTGCTGCAAGGCATGTAAGTATGGATCAACCTTTATCTGATGGCGAAGATGGAACTTTAATAGATGTTTTAATAAATCATAACGCAGAAAAGACGGATGATGCACTAGCATTTAAAGCTTCGCTTAAAACAGAAATTGAGAGGTCTTTAAGCACTTTAACTGAGCGCCAAAAAGATGTGATCCGTTTCTTCTTTGGCATTGGTGTTGATCATGCATTGAGCCTTGAAGATATTGGCGAGCATTTTAATTTGACCCGTGAAAGGGTAAGACAGATAAAAGATAAAGCCATTACCAAACTTCGTACAGCTTCACGCTGCAAACTGCTTAAAACCTACCTGGGAGCCTAAGCTTTTTTATTTTATTGTATGAAAAGAACAGCCATAGAGAGCTGTTTTTTGTTTTTATATACATAGGTTTAATGCTAAGGCCGGTGTTTATTGAAATCAATTTTAATAATCCTTTATTTTCCCCGAAATTTGCTCAACATAAATAATAATCAATGTCAATTGAAATAAAAGTTCCAACAGTAGGCGAAAGTATAAATGAAGTAACCCTTGTAAAATGGCATAAGCAGGATGGCCAATGGGCAGAGCGTGATGAGGTGATTGCAGAGTTGGAAAGTGAAAAAGCTACATTTGAATTAAATGCAGAGCAGGCAGGCCTTATAAAAATAATTGCCAAAGAGGGCGATACTTTAAATATTGGCGATGTTGTTTGCTCAATTGATACAGAAGCCCCCCCACCCGCCAAGGGGCCATTGGAACCAGCTTCTGAAGAAGAACCGGTTGCTGAAAAAACAAAAGAAGAAACCAATAAAGAAGCTGCATCCAAACCACAGACTACAGACCACAAATCACAGACAGACCTGAAGGCAACGCCTGTTGCTGCTGCGATCATTGCAGATAAAAAAGTAGATGTAAAAGCAGTTACGCCATCAGGCAGTAACGGCAAGATTGTAAAGCAGGATGTGATGGAAGCTTTGAATAACCCCGGCAGAAGGCCAGGCACTGTTTTGTTTGAAAGAAAAGAAAGAGAACAGAAAATGAGCAACCTGCGTAAAACCATCAGCAGGCGCCTGGTGGAAGCAAAGAATACTACGGCCATGCTTACCACATTTAATGAAGTGGACATGAGCGCTGTAATGGACATCAGGAAAAAATACAAGGATAAATTCAAGGAATTGCATGGCGTTAACCTGGGCTTTATGAGTTTCTTCACCAAGGCCTGTACGTATGCATTAATGGAATGGCCTTCTGTAAATGCTTATATTGATGGAGAAAATATTTTGTACCACGATTATTGCGATATTTCTATTGCTGTAAGTGCACCCAAAGGCCTGGTAGTACCTGTGATACGCAATGCAGAAAGCTTGAGTATGGCAGGCATTGAAGCAAAAGTAGTTGAACTGGCAACCAAAGCAAAAGACAACAAACTAACAATTGAAGAAATGACCGGTGGAACTTTTACCATAACCAATGGAGGTGTTTTTGGGTCCATGATGAGTACACCGATCATCAATATTCCGCAATCTGCAATACTTGGTATGCACAATATTGTTGAAAGGCCCATGGCTGTTAACGGACAAGTGCTGATAAAGCCAATGATGTATGTAGCGCTTAGTTACGATCACCGCATTATTGATGGCAGGGAATCTGTTGGGTTTTTGGTAAGGGTGAAAGAGCTATTGGAAAATCCTGAATTATTGTTATTCGGAAAAGATCCTGTAAAAAGCCTCCTGGAATTATAATAAACTAAGAGCATAAAAGAGAAAAGGAGGTAAAAGAGAAAAACATTCAAACTCTTTTTCTCTTTCGACCTTTTAGCAAGGACATTTTAGGTTAGATTTCTTTCTTCCTCCTTTTCTCCTTAAACCTCTTAGCTATAATATTTTAGCCTGCATTTAAAACTGCAGGCCCGCCCGGATGACCTGGTGGGACGGACTTTATTTTTGCTTTATGCGTTACCACTCTTATTTAAACTCTGCAAAAAAAATAATTGAATCTAACTGGGGAGATACACCCTTTGCTGTTTTTTTGAAAAAGTATTTTGCAGCCAATAAAAAATACGGGAGTAAGGACAGGAAACAGATCGCAGCGCTCTGTTATAATTTTTACCGGCTGGGAAAAGCCATTCCCGATATGCATGTCGGCGAAAAAATAATAGCTGCTGTTTTTTTATGCCAGCACAGCCACAGCGATTTTTTGCATTTTCATAAGCCCGAATGGAATGAAATGATCTCAAAACCCGTTGTTGAAAAAATAAAAACACTTGGTTTAACCATTGATGATGTATTTCCATGGGCCGATGAATTAAGTGCCGGTATTGAGTTTGGGCCATACTGCTATTCTTTTTTTGATCAACCTGACCTTTTTTTGCGGATAAGACCAGGTAACCAGGAGTTGGCTATTCAAAAACTGGGAGAAGCAGATTTAAAATTTGAAAAGCTGGATGATGATTGTATTGTCTTACCCAATGCAACTAAAGTTGATGCAATACTGGAGATAGATAAGGAAGTTGTTATTCAGGATTATAATTCGCAACAGGTTTTAAACAGTATAAAGAATCAAGAAACAAATATAAAGAAACCAGTTTCTGTGTGGGATTGCTGTGCTGCAAGTGGTGGTAAATCAATACTGGCATATGATATTTTAAATGGAGAAGTTGAATTAACGGTTTCAGATATCAGGGAGAGCATTTTGTTGAACCTTAAAAAAAGATTTGGAATAGCTGGCATTGAAAACTACAGCTCATTCATTGCTGATCTATCCAAAGGCCATATAAAGATGTCCGTGACTAAAAGTGAACTGATAATCTGCGATGCACCCTGCACAGGCAGTGGCACCTGGAGCCGTACTCCCGAACAGTTATTTTTTTTCAAGAAAAAAACGATAGATGTATATGTTGAAATGCAGCAGAAAATTGTAAGTCACGTAATTCCGCATTTAAAAAAAGACGGCATATTTATTTATATCACCTGCTCGGTATTTAAAAAAGAGAATGAAGAGATGGTAAACTTCATCAAAGAAAAATTCCACCTGCAGTTAGTGCAGATGGAATTATTAATAGGTTATGATAAAAAAGCAGATTCTATGTTTACTGCTGTTTTTAAAAAATAATAGATTTTTATTGCCGCATTATTTTTTTAACTACTTCTTTTTTGTCATTCAGTCTTACCGTAACAAAATAAATACCTCCACCCATTTTTTTCATAGGTATAACGTACGTGTTTTGTCCTGCAGCCTGTTGGTTGCTTGACCTGTAAACAATCTGCCCTGCAGTATTATGTATCAGGATCTCCACTTTTACAGCAGCAGTTCTTACAACCAAAACAGACAGTTTATCGCTTACGGGGTTGGGGCTGATGGTTACCTGTTCCGGCAATGGCGGCGGAATTACAGTGCATAATTGCTGGTTATTTGTAATTGTTACAAAGGCAGTGTCATTGCAATTGGTTGTGTTGGTTGCTACCAAACGATAAATACCTGCAGCCGTTACTGCCGCCGGGTTTGCAACTGCAACGCCTCCAAGGCTCCAACTTGTTGTTAAGCCCGCCGTGTTATATAAGGTGGTCAAGTTTACAATACTGTCTGTGCATTTGGTAAATGCCTGATCGGCACCTAAATTAGGCTTTGCGTTGATTGTTACTGTAACTGTTGCAGTATCTGCACATCCACTTGTATTTGTTGCAATCAAACGGTAAAGCCCTGCTGCAGATACTGCCGCAGGATTAGTAACCGTGTTTCCACTTAATGTCCAGTTTGTAGTTAAACCTGCTGTATTAAATTGTGTTGTAAGATCAACTATGTTACCTGCACAAACAGCAATTGTTTTATCAGCACCTAAATTAGAACGGGGTGTAAAATTGATCGTCATCGAATCTAAATAAAAACTGGTATCTGCAGCAATGTTCATTTTAAAACGGTACTTAACTCCGGTTGTTGGAAAGGAACGGAGATCATCAATAAAGGAAAAATTCCTGGATAGAAATGCACCTGTTGATGTTTGTGTGCTGATAGCTGAATAATTTGTTTCAGCAGGTAATTTTCTTTCAACCACTATGCTGATAACAGAATCTGTTTTTGCAGTCCATTGTAAAGTAACTGCACAGTTGGCAACAGCAGATTGTTGTGTATACAATTGTTTGATAAGCATCACAAATGCTTTTTTCATATCCGGAATGCCATAACCAACCCTGTCATTGGGATTGGTAGCCCGGGTAGCAGCAGCCTGCATTACATTGATGATACCCATATTATTTATTTCAGGAAAAGCCTGCCATAGGCATGTGGTAAGTCCCGCCATATTAGGACAGGCATAGGAAGTTCCGTTTCCAAATGAGGGCTGGCCTGTTGATGGGTTGGCAACCACAGCGCCCACACCAACTGCAGCAACCGATGGTTTAATCTGCCCGTCGCTGCTGGGCCCATAACTGCTGAAACTCCCAACAACACCTGATGTATTTACCGCACCAACTGCCATTACACTGTCAGCATCTGAGGGTGTAATGATATAACGCCATGCTGAATTGCCTTCATTGCCCGCAGCCATAAGACAAAGAATACCTTTTTTTGCAGCCATGTCAGCAGCTTTTGCGCTGAGGGTTGTATTGCCATTCATATCGGCATAGGTATAATTAAAGATGGGATTATCAAATTGAAAATAACCTAGTGAGGTAGATGAAATATCAATTCCTAAACTATCTGCCCTTTCAATACCTGCTGCCCAGTTCTGTTCTTCAATCGGGTATTCAGAAGCAACATCTTCTGTTCTGTATAAATAAAAAGAAGTTTTTGGTGCGGTGCCCATAAAAACGCCCGGCATATTTGCAGCAATGGTGCTCAGGCAACTGGTACCATGAGAATTGTCTTCATTAACACTGGCATTGCCAACTACAAAATCCCAGGTGCCTAAAATTTGTCCATTATTTCTAACACTATCAAAAGTTGGCAGCGTGAGGTAATTAAAAAATCCTGCATCTAAAACAGCCATCCGCATACCTTGTCCCCTAAACCCACGGTTATGTAAAAATTCGCCATTGTGCAAACGAACCTGTCCATAACTCTGTCCATAATTGTAATAATCTGCAGCAATAATAGGAGCAGGAGGGTTGTTTGGAATTTCTGTTAATGCAGCATCTAATTTTTTATTTACCGGTGTCTCTGCTAAACCGGGACGGGGTGCCATAGATCCTGTACTTATTACAAAGGGAAAGCTGTTTATTTTAGCCAGCGCCGCAGCATCTGTAGTTTGTATGGCTACCTGGTTTAACCACTTCGAGGAATTGAGTATGATAACTGCGCCAGCCAAACGTATACTATCAATGTATCTTGGAGTAATGGGTAGATCAGTTGAGTCAATTGCAATACCATATCTTGTTCTGCGGTCGATAGACCTTTGGGTTAAGTATTGAATGGGGTTGCTTATAGAAAAAGGATTGGTTCCTTTATCTTTTAATCGCACAATGTATTTGGAGAACTGGGCACAGGTTTCGCCTTGTGCGGCAAATAATCCGATAAAAAAGAGAAGTGTAATTTTTTTCATGATATTAATTGGAGTCAAATTTACTAAATAGTACAGAGTAATAAGCCAATTTATATAAGGTAGATCAGTTTACACCAGCCCGAAATTATATATTTTAAAACTGAATTTGCGCTGATGTTATATTATGGTCAAATCTGCCATTTGACAGGATTACGCTGCTGCCAAATTTTGCATCCAGTAAACCCGACATGCGGCCTGTAAAATTATTGGGGCCAATAGAATCTATCTGAATATTATGAAAGTAAATGTTACCAGTTCCCTTGCCAATATTTGGCTGGCTTGAAGAAAATCTAAAATATCCATTTGTAGTATCCAGGGCTATCCGCTGTCCTTTAAGTGCAGACATTTCTCTATACCCAAAAAATTTAGGGACAGACAGCACTAAACTAATATCGCCATTAAGTGCATTATTTGCACTCGAGTTACCATACCATGTAAAAATTAAATTATCTGATACGCCGCTTGTAATTTGTTTGTTTATAAATAATTCAAAGTTGGTTCCCCCAAATCCCCCCGATGAGCGATCTCTTGTGCGCCAGGCCTGGTTTTGAATGTAGCAGGACATTAAATTATTATCTGTATTTGAGAATATTCCAAGGCCATTTGCGTAGGGATCGGCATAAAATTCGGTTTGATTACAGCTAAACAGGGTGCTGCTGCAAAAAAACAGCAAGGCAGAAAATAATAAGTTGTTATTTTTCATCATGCTTATTTTTTGAAAATAGGTATTGAATAACCCACATTTAATGAAAATGGAACTAAAAAATAAAAAGAATTTGGGTAATCTATTTTGTCATGAATAAAACCGCCAAACAATACCTGTGTAAAAATCCTGCCGGTTTTAAGATTACGCATATATTCTATTCCTCCGCTTAAATAAAGGCCTGTTTCTTTTACAGTTTTATCAGGATTAAGAATGGTATAATTATTTTTATCGTAGCTGTAGTCTACTTTTATGTGTTGATTACTTACCCCCGCAGAAAGATTAACAAACAATGAATTATTGCTTGATCTTCCGGCAAGTTTGATGCGGTGGCCAATCAACAATGAAAGCGCTGAAGGTGAAATACTTTTATTCGCAGCAGCATATACCGGCAATGCAGGGTTCGTAGTATAAGACGGGTCTGAAGATTTATACGATGATGGCCAGCTGCGCTGCACCTGTAAAATTAATTCATACTTAGGCCGGGCTTTCCAGCAAATGTTTATCGCTGTATTTAGTTGTTTCAGCTTACTGTTTTTATTCAAATCTATCTGATAACCCAGGATAGGTTCTACATAAAACTGGGCATCGCAATTGCTAAAAAATAAAATACCCAGTAAAAGTGCAATTACTTTATTCATATATGAACAGATGCAAAACAGCTTGCAATTGCTGCTTATATTTTAATAAAAAAGATATTTTATCGAAAGAATAGATATTCAATTTCTATCTCTGGAAAATTAGGTATGTTAACTATTATACGCCCACTTCACCCAGGTAGCACCCCAGGTAAATCCGCCCCCAAAGGCCGCCAGTATAATATTATCGCCTTTCTTTAACTGTTTTTCCCATTCCCATAAACATAACGGCAAAGTACCTGCCGTAGTGTTTCCGTATTTCTGTATATTGACCATTACTTTTTCCTTGGGCAGTCCCATGCGGTTTGCAGTGGCGTCAATGATACGCAGGTTGGCCTGGTGCGGTACCAGCCAGGCAATATCATCACCCGTTAAATTATTGCGTTGCATTAATTCATAACTCACATCGGCCATTCCTTTTACGGCAAATTTAAATACTGCTTGCCCTTCCTGGTAAACAAAATGTTCTTTTGCCAAAACCGTTTCTACCGTAGATGGTTTTACAGATCCCCCCGCCTTCATATGTAAAAACTTACTGCCGCTTCCATCACTTTTTAATAAGCTGTCTAATACGCCAACCTTTTCTTCCGTGGGTTCTAGTAAAATAGCCCCGGCACCATCACCAAAAATGATACAGGTGGTACGGTCGCTGTAATCAACAATACTGCTCATCTTATCTACCCCAACAATAACTACTTTTTTATACCTGCCACTTTCAATAAAAGCCGTGCCTGTTGTTACTGCATATAAAAAACCCGAGCAAGCTGCCATAATATCAAAACTAAAAGCATTTATTGCGCCAATCTTATTGCATATAATATTTGCTGTAGCTGGGAAGACCATATCCGGTGTAACCGTGGCACATATCAGGCAATCAATTTCTTCGGGACTTATACCCCTTTTTTTGCATAATTCTAAAACTGCCGGCACAGCCATATCACTGCTGCCTTTTCCCTCTTCTTTTAAAATACGCCTTTCCGAAATCCCTGTCCTTGTTCTTATCCATTCGTCATTAGTATCCACCATTTTTTCCAGTTCTGCATTGGTAAGCCTGTATTCGGGCACATAGCCGCCAACAGCAGTAATTGCAGCATTGAGTTTTAGCATGTATTTGTAGGTTTATCGTAATTTTTTTTTAATATGAGTATGAAAAGTAAAAATACAGAAAAAAGCTTAGTAGTATTTTAACGGCTTTGGCTCATAAATTATCCTTATTTTCGCTATTGATTGGAGAAAATTTATGTACGCATATTTGCAGGGAAAATTTACTTATAAAAGCCCGGCCCAGGTTTATGTAGATGTTAATGGTGTCGGGTATGAAGTTAATATCAGCCTGAATACCTATTCGCATATTCAAAACCTGGATCAGGGTAAATTGTTTACCCACCTGCAGGTTAAGGAAGATGCTCATATTTTATTTGGCTTTTTTGATAAGCAGGAAAAAGATATGTTTGTTCTTTTGACCGGGGTTTCGGGGGTTGGAGCAGCTACGGCTAGAATGATGTTGTCTTCGCTAAAACCTGATGAAGTGAGTTTGGCAATAGCGCAAAGCAACATAAAGCTGCTGGAGAGTGTCAAAGGAATAGGAAAAAAAACCGCCGAGAGGCTGGTTTTAGAATTGAAAGATAAAATGGGCAAAATTGCTTCAGACGTACACTTTTCCAAGCACATGGGCAATAGTTTGGAACAGGATGCGTTAAATGCTTTAACTGCTCTCGGAATTACAAGATCACAAGCCGAAAATGCCATCCAAAAAATTATCCGTGTCGAACCAACCGTAACCCAATTAGAAGACTTAATTAAAAAAGCCCTGAAAGCCATTTGAAAGAACTCTACGTTAATTGATTTACCGGATGTTGCTTATAAGAACAAAAACTTCAAGACTGATTGGCTGTGTTGTAGCAATTACGCTGTTAATGCTTCTCACAAATTCAGTACAGGCTAAACCCTATCATTACGATCCTAAAATTAATGCCGGGGATACCGTTGTGCCCAGGTATGGCGACAGTTTACCTTATCCCATCCGGGATAGAAGAGGTGATTTCTTTTCCAGTAATAACAGGAGAACGTTGGACCTGAGTAATCCATCCAATATAAAAGATTCCGTTGTTTACGATCCTGTAACCCGGCGCTATATTGTTTATGAAAAAATAGGAAATAAATATTACCGTACTACCACATCATATAGTTTTGAAGAATACTGGCAGATACGTGGCCGGCAAACTGAAGTAGAATATTTTCAAAAACGCTCTAACCTGATGAGCATTTTAAACAGGGGAAGAATAAAACCAAAATTATCTCTGTACGATAATTTATTTAACCGCCTGTTTGGTAACGGTAAAATAAATATAACCCCACAGGGAAATGTTGATATTACTGCAGGTTACCAGGGTCAGAATATTAAAAACCCCACGCTGCCGGAAAGAGCAAGGAAAAATGGCGGGTTTGATTTTGATATGAATGCCCAGGTAAATGTGAATGCAGATATCGGTGGTAAATTAAAATTCCCCATAAACTATAATACCTTAGCCAATTTTGGACAGGATAACCAGCTTAAGCTTGATTATACCGGCCTTGATGATGAAATTATAAAACGGTTTGAACTGGGTAATGTTTCATTCCCGTCAAGAAGTACATTAATACCAGGGGCTCAGCAATTGTTTGGTGTAAAAACCACCGTGCAGTTTGGTAAACTGTTTTTAACGGGTGTTGTCGCCAATCAAAAATCACAAAGGCAGTCAGCGAACCTTGCAGGTGGTACAGCATCACAGTTATTCGAAATAAAGGCGGATGAATATGAAGAGAACAGGCATTTTCTACTTGCCCAATATTTTTATGAGAACTACAATAAAGTAATGAGCAAATTGCCGGCTATTACTGCACCCATACAAATATTAAGAATGGAGGTTTGGGTTACCAACAGGAATGGCACAACCACCGAAACAAGAGATGTTGTTGGTTTGGCCGACCTTGGAGAAACAGGCGGCTCACCGGCAGGGATACCTACCAATGGCAGCAACACACTTTATTCAAATATCATTTCAAATCCGGGTAACAGAAATCCTTCATCTGTTTTTAATAATTTAATTGCAATGGGTTTGCAACCCGTTCAGGATTTTGAAAAAACCTTTGCCCGTAAGCTTGATTCATCACAATATATATTTAACCGGCAGGTTGGGTTTATATCTTTAAGCCAGCCATTACAAACAGATGAAGTGCTGGCAGTTGCTTATCAATATTCATTCAATGGAAAGATATTCCAGGTGGGAGAATTTTCGCAGGATCTGCCACCGGACAGCACACAGGCTACCCAAAGGATATTATTTTTAAAATTATTAAAGGCAACCTCTCAGCGACCTAATTTAGCTATATGGGACCTGATGATGAAAAATGTGTATGCCATCGGCTATGGTACTTTAACTCCTACTGATTTTAAACTGGATGTATTGTACCAGGAACCGGGTCTTGGATGGAAACGGTATGTTCCGTTTGGAGATAAGAACCAGGGTGCACCAATAATTTCCCTTATAAATCTCGACAGGTTAAATAATCAGCTTGATCCGCAGCCTGACGGGGTGTTTGATTATGTAGAAGGTTTTACCGTATACTCACAATACAGCCGGGTAATGTTCCCGGTGTTGGAACCGTTTGGACGAGACCTGGCTAAAGGCATATATACAAATCCTGCTTTGCCGTCAATAAAGGACAGTTTGTATTATGCTCTCTACGATTCCATAAAAGCAGTGGCCCAGCAGTTTCCTAATCTTAACCGCTTTGTATTAAAAGGCTCGGCAAAAATATCCGGCTCGGCAGATATCAGTATCGGCTATAATATACCACGTGGCTCTGTAACGGTATCAGCAGGTGGCCGGGTGCTTATTGAGGGAATAGATTATGATATTAATTACGATCTGGGAACTATTAAAATAACCAACTCCGCCATTATCAATTCCGGAATACCTGTACAGGTAAACTATGAGAACAATGCCTCATTTGGCCTGCAGCAAAGAAGTTATATGGCCCTGCGCTGGGATTATATGGCAAAGAATACAGCTAAAGAGCAATTGTCCTTTGGTGGTACCGTGGTTAGATTAAGTGAGCGCCCTTTCTTTAGTAAAGTAAGTTATGATAACAGTACTTCAGGCGGCACCAATGAGCCAATCCGTAACGCTATGTACGGCCTTGATGTTAACTATCGCAAAGACATTCCAAGATTAACAAAAATCCTTGATAAACTCCCCTTTTATAAAACAACTGCAGCATCTACTATTAACTTTTTTGCAGAAGGAGCTTATTTAAAACCCGGCCATGCCCCACAGATAGGTAAGGGTTCAAAAGGAATAATCAATATTGATGATTTTGATGGAACACAATCAGGCTACGATCTGCGTTTCCCCGCAATAAGCTGGGCCCTGGCATCAACGCCTTTAGGTGCAACTCAGAAAGGAAATAATACGCTTTTATTTCCTGAAGCTTCTTTAAATGATAATATTGATTACGGGAAGAACAGGGCAAAAATTGCCTGGTACCAGATAGAACCTACTTTACAGCAATACAAAGGATCTAATAATCCATTTTCTAACGACAGGGTTGAGTTGAGCGATCCAAGGGTAAGGCAGGTATACCAGAGAGAGATCTTTCCACAAAGAACAACAGGCTTTGGTGAGAGCCTGCTTACAACATTTGACCTGGCTTATTTTCCAACAGATAAAGGCCCGTACAATTATGACGATGCAGTAGGAAGCGTAGCATCAAATGGTAAATTGTTAAATCCCAAAACCCGCTGGGGCGGACTGATGCGTAACATTGATCAGCCGGATTTTGAAACAGCAAATATTGAGTTCATCGAATTCTGGGTGCAGGATCCCTTTATAAATTATCCGGCCAAAAACCTGGTTTATCCCCCTACTGCCGGCGGTAAATTATATTTCAACCTGGGTAATATTTCAGAAGATATTTTAAAAGATGGTAAACGTTTTTACGAAAATGGGTTACCAACACCAAATGCGCCATCACCAGTTGATAATTCAAACTGGGGCAGGGTACCTACTAACCCGGTACAGGTTACCAATGCTTTCAGTAATGATCCCAATGACAGAAAATACCAGGATCTTGGTTTTGATGGTTTAGATGATACCGCAGAAGTCTCAAAACGCAGTGCATACTTAAGCCAGCTTGCAGCAAACTTTGGTATAGGCTCACTGGCCTACCAGCAGGCTTTATTAGATCCATCAACTGATAATTACCACTATTATCGTGGCGATGATTATGATCAGCAAGGTTTAGGAATTCTCGGCCGGTATAAAAAATTCAATAACCCCGAAGGTAATTCACCAATTGCAAACACAAGTTCTACCTTTTCATCAGCAGCTACTTTATATCCAGATGTAGAGGACCTGAACAGGGACAATACATTAAATCAGACAGAGGAATATTTTCAATATGTTGTTGATATAAAACCACCTGGCCAGCCTGAAATGGCTATTGGTACAAATTTCATTGTTGATAAAAAATCAGTTTCGGTGAACCTGGCAGATGGCAGTTCACGTAATGAGACCTGGTACCAGTTCCGTATACCCATTGGGCAGTATGACCGTAAGATTGGCAACATTCCCGATTTTAAGTCTATACGTTTTATCCGCATGTTCATGACAGATTTCCAGGATAGCGTTGTAATGCGTTTTGGAGAATTACAGTTAACAAGAAATGTATGGCGCAAATACAATTATAAGATTGACACGACAGGTATTTACACACAATTGCCTCCGGGGCCAACAATATTTAACCAGGGCGCAGTAAATATTGAAGAGAATGATAAGCGTACACCATTACCTTACCGTACCCCAACAGAAATTGAAAGGGTACAAACATTAAGTAATAATGGTGTTAACCTCCTGCAAAATGAGCAATCATTAACCTTGCAGTTTTGTAATCTTGCCACCAATGATGCAAGGGCAGTGCAGCAAACATTTGCAAACAGAGACCTGAGACAGTTCCGTAAACTTCAGATGTATATTCATGCAGAAGAATCTGTAAAAACCTTCCGTTCTCTGAATGATAAAGATCTTACAGCCGTGATAAGGATGGGAACTGATTTTGTAAATAATTATTACGAGATACGCATTCCATTAAATATGACGGGCCTGGGTGCAGCAAGCATGGACCCCAATTCAACTGCATATAATGATACTTTATGGATACCTGGTAATTCATTGGATGTAGACCTGCAAACCCTGGTTAAATTAAAACAGGCACGTAACAATGATTTTGCGGC
>JBBSJI010000049.1:0-21500 GCA_038257425.1 Chitinophagales bacterium | reverse complement strand
TTTAAAACAACATCCATTGAGCCGGGTTATAATATCGGCATCACCCGTAAAAATGCAGAGATAGATGCTGAGGTTTGGATCGTTGAAACAGCTAACCGGGATAATAAGGTTTGCGTTTTAACCATTAGCAATGTGCCGGGCGGTACCGCTTTTGGATATGACTTTGATACGGGATTACGCATTTCTGAAGCTTTTGCAAACGCCGGAAAAAAGTTAGCTAAGTATCTCAAATAAACTAAGTGCTTATTTATTAAAATGCTCCCAAAAAATTGGGAGCATTTCTATTTCCATGATATTTTAATATGGAACCCTTATTTTTATTTTTTAAATATTTCTAAATGAAAACGATCAAATCATTTTTATTGCTTGCCGCAATTGTATTCAGCAGCTTCAGCGGCAACGCCCAACTGGTTGACCTTAACAAAGGCGACCTTTCCATTCTAAACGGAGAAACAACCATCAATATAGAATTTACCTACGAAAAACTGGTTGTAGGTGATGACGGCAAAGAAGACGCTTATATTAAAAGAAAGCGGCAAGAATTAAATGAAAAAGAAAAAGGCAGCGGCGAAATATGGGCAAGGAAATGGGAAGAAGATAAAAAAAAGCGTTACGAGCCCAAATTTATACTGGGCTTCACCAACACGGGTAAGATGACAGTAAGCGCCACTGCAAAGTATACGATCATCTTTAATACAAAATTAATAGAACCTGGCTACAGCGTGGGTGTTGCAAAAAGAAATGCCGGTATTGACGGAACGGTGACCATTGTTGAAACCGCAAACCCGGGTAAAAAACTTATAGTCCTGTCTGTTGAAAAGCCCGGTGAGAATATGTTTCGTGGGGCAGCCTTTGATGCAGGATCACGAATTGCAGATGCTTATTATTTATCCGGCCAGAAAATAGGAAAGTTCATTTCAAAGAATAAATGATCATTATCATCCTGTTCTTATGCTATGTTAAATTAATTACAAACTGCTAAGTATCTTCACAGGTACATTTTTATTGTATAATTTCGAAACCCTTATTACTCACCAGCAATTTAATTACGTATGAAATATTTGATCTTTGCTGTAGCCAGTTTTTTAACTACAGCATCTTTTGCACAAAGCAAAAAATTTACTTTTAAACTGGGGTCAGAATATGAGTTACCCAGGAAATCGGAAGACCTTTCTTTTTTCGGAAACGCCAAGGACGGTATTATAAACATGGGCTTAAAAAAAGAGGAGCTTACTATTTTAAGGTTCGACCCCAAAACACTGGAACAGAGCACCGAAAAAACAATTGCACTTCCGGAAATGACCAAAAATTTTAACAGCGAGGGTGTTGTTGATTTTGACGGAAATTATTACTGGATGCACAGTGACTGGGATAAATCTTCAGAAACAGAATCTTTATACTACGATAAAATTGATGTGGTATCCGGAAAGATCACCCAATCAAATAAAAAACTATTTGACGCCGGCAGAATCAGTGGCAGCAGTGCAGTTATGACCGGTTTTTACCGGTATAAAATGGGCGGCAAGTACGATTTTAATTACGATGCAGACAATACAAAACTACTGGTAAGCTACAGGCTTACGCCCGAAGAAAAGAATGATAAAAAAAGTTATGATAAGATAGGTTTCTATGTTTACGATCAGCAAATGAATAAGCTGTGGAATAATGAGTTTACCATGCCTTATACAGAACAGATCATGGACAATATTGATTTTTCGGTTGACTCAAAAGGAAATGCCTACATGCTTGCCAAAGTATACGATTCGGAAAAAAGAAAAGAGGTTGATAAAGAAACAGGAGCAGCCGGCTATCATTACGAAGTTTTAAAATTTACAAAAGACAGTAAAAAGATCATTAACACCACTATTACTATTGGTGATTATTTTATTAAGGCAGCATCGCTGATCGAGAATACAGAACACGATATGGTGATTGCCTGTACCTATAGCAAAAAAGCAAAAAGCAACGGAACAGACGGGGTTTTCCTGGCATTGATGGACCAGGCCGGTAAGATCAACAAATATAAGAACGGTTATTACGAATTCCCTTTGGCAGAGCTTGAAAAATTTGAATCGGCCCGCAGTAAAAGAAAAATGGAAAGAAAGAAAGATTATGAAGCGCCTAATTTAAGTGTAAGGAATATTGTTGTTGAAGCAGATGGAAGTTTATTTATTGCATTGGAAGAGTATTATGTTGTTGCAACAACCACTACCGACTCAAGAGGGAATACCCGGACTTATTATACCTATTATTATGAGGATATACTTGGAGCAAAGATCAGCAAAACCGGGAATTTTGATTGGTTAAGAAAATTACCAAAAAAACAAAGGGGCACCAATGGAAGGGGCACCATGAGTTACAAACTTGTAAGCGATGCATCCGGGTATTACTTCCTGTTCTTAGATAATAAAAAGAATATGGAACTGGAGGAAGATGAAGTACCTAAATATCATATTGATGGTTATGGAGGACAGGTTGTTGTTGCCAAAGTAGATAATGCCGGTAATATATCCAAAGAGCTTGTTTTTGATACCAGGGAAGAAGATGTTATGTTTTTCCCTTCTCAATTTAAAAGAATAAACGGCAATCAGTTTATTGGCAGGGCAAAGATGAAGAGAGGTGGTTACCAACCCTTATTGATCACTGTGAATTAGGTAATTTGTAAAATATCATTAAAAAGACAGGATCCGTGATCCTGTCTTTTTAGTTTATCTCAATGCTTAAAACTATTCGACAACTTTTCTTCTATTTGATTGATCCAGTTGTGGTAAGTAATTTCAAATTCCTCCGAAGCAAGTGTAAACCACAGGCGTGAACAACTATCTGTATCTGTTGTCATACTATTTGCCCGCATGCGTGACCTGGCTGCTAATGCAGCACCAGAAGCCAATTGCGGGCCGTTCGATGCAGCATATTGAAATAATATTTTTAAGTCGGCATCATTACAGCCACCAACATAAGCAACGGCAATTCCAATCCCCCGCCAGAGCCCTGCCTGCCTGTTAAGGGGAAATGTTTTGATCATACTGTGTATCTTATTGATGTTGGCTTTTGCTGTGTACCATATACTTCGCCCAACACCCTGGTCGTACATGGGCATTGCTGCAGCAGGTAAATATTCCGGTAGCTGCTGGCTTAATACAGTTTGTCTTCGCCTGAAACTCCCGTCATAATAACCGCATCCATCAGCAATGCGAAAATACATGTGCTTATCAAATTCTTTAAGCGTTTCTAAAAAAGGAAGAGTTAATTTGGCTATTGCCCAGCCAAGGCCTACATACACCTGGGCTTTATGCGGCAAAGCCGGGCCGCTTGCAAAATCTAACCAGCCATTAGGAAATCTGCCAGCTTCAATATCTTTTATGGCAATGGCCATGGAGGCGCTTTCATAAGCAATGGAACTAAATTCAGGCTCTGTATTTTCCAGGTATTCAATTAATGCAGGCATGCTATCATGCGTGGCATAAAACAATTGCGTATCAAAAAAAATAGCTTGTATTCTTTCCGTGTTTTCTAAAGCTTTGTTCATATCAGCTTGATTGAACAGGATTGGTAGTATTAAACTTTGGCAAAGTTGTTTATTTGATCGGTTATCCAGCTGCTTCCATAGCCGCTTTTGGATAAAACCACATGATGTCCACGTCCTTTGATATTGCTTCACCGGGAGCAATAGCTGCATCCGATTCCGTATCCAGCATCATGGCGCCTTCTTTTTTACCAAGGTTGATGGTATAAGGATTCACTTTGATATCAGGAGAAGTGCCGTTAACTTCTGCACTTACCAACCTGAAAATAGCAACAGCTAACTGTTCCAGCATGTTCATATTCTTTGCTATCTGTTCAATAAGTTCTTTAGGTTCGTGCTGCACTTCTATTTCTTCCTGGAATTTTCTTAAAACTGCCAGGTCGAAAGGATCTATATAACGGTTGGAAAAGATCTTATTCTCAAATGGAAGCCATTCCAGGAAAAGGTCCTGCATTACTTTATGCAGCTCGCCAAACTTTCGGCCAAGGCCATTTTTTGCCGCAAACAGGTCTTTCAATATCCTGATATTGGTAAAAGCTTTATTGGCAAATAAATGTGATGGTATGGCCCAGTAGGTTGCCCAATCCCAGAAGATCTTTATTACCATGATCTGGGTGTTACCCATCAACAGGTATTTGTTTTGATAAACCGGTATCCAGGCATCAACCAATGCCAGGTGGCATTGTTCGTAAATAGTAACACGTGTTTCAATATCTTCTCCATCCAGGTCACGTAAAATTAAATCGCTGAGCCAGGAATTATTCATGGCAATAAAATCGGTACCGGGCGAATACAACGGATCTAAAAATGGGCCGGATTCACCTGCAGTTGCCCAGCGATCGGTTGAATAAACTCTTTCTGTATGATGAGCATAATGTTTCAGTATCTTAAAATCCAATAACCCTTCTCCTTGTCCCAATGGTTCAAGCATTTTATAAGCGAGGGGCTCATTTACCCTCATCCACTCAACTGCTTTTTCGTAGGTATTGTACGTATCAAAAGGATGAACAGCCGGATCGGCTACAATACCGATACTGGTATTTTTAGACCCTAGCGGAATTACCCATAACCAATAGCCGCTATCCATAAAATGCACGGTGCTTAAATAACGCAGGCCGGGTTCAAGAAAGCCTTTCCATTCCTTATTATCCGTCCAGTCATCAATATCAATTACACCTTTCAACCTCCACCATACAGCATTGGCATGATGCTCCATAGGTTTTTGAAACTGTAGTTTACGTTTCATAATACTGGCCCTGCCCGATGCATCTGCCACCCAGCGACATTTTACTTTTATCTCTTCGCCTCCTTTTATATAAGAAACCTCGTGGCCATTTTCTTTTGAAATTTCAACACCCGAAACTTTTGCGCCAAGAACCAGTTCAGTTCCTTTTTCTCTTGTTAAACGCATTAAATAATTTTCAAGCGTTCCCCTGTCGAGTTGGTGGCTGGGCACCGGTAACCTTAAGCGGGGGCCCAGTTCAACCCTGCTGGCAATATCATCCTTGGTATCATTTTTAAAGAAAAAACGGAGGCCGTGTTTGGGAAGTTCATGTTCTTCTAAATACCCTTTAAGGTCCAATACTTCTCTTAAATAATGCGTGCCCAGTTCTACAGTTGATTCACCTACTTTATGTGCAGCTGTTGCAGCTTCGGTTTCTCTCCGCTCTAATACAAGAATGGAGATATCGTGTTTTGCATTTTTAAGTTGTAATGATAAAGTAAGACCAGCAAGGCCTCCACCAAGTACCACTACATCATATTGTTGATCACTCATAAATTAAGCTTTAAGGAATATAAAAATAAGGGAAATAACGGAGCTATTATTTACTTGTATTTTGGTTGTTTCAATTACGCCTGTCAATAAACCTGATAATTTTTCTTCCTGCTTCGGGCATTTGTATTTTTTTAATTTCTTCTTCAGATATATATTTTATATGCGGACTTACCCTTAACCTGGCCTGCAGGTTTGCCCTTATCTTTCGGTTGGTTTCTTCATCATAATTATCCGGCACAATATAAATGAGTACTTCATCCGTACCTATTTCGTTGGATGATACTTCTGCTACGTAATCAACTACATTTTCCATTTCGTGCAAAATATCAAAGAGTGCAGGGGGGTATAAAGTGGTACCCTTATATTTCAGCATTTGTTTTTTACGGCCCATCACCGGTGATAATCGTAAACTGTTTCGTCCACAGGCGCAGGGAGTATCATCATACACACATATATCGCCTGTTTTGTAACGCAGCAGGGGCATACCTTCTACGCCAAGCGTGGTAATGGTAACTTCGCCGGGTTCACCGGGTGCCACAGCTCTATTCATTTCATCCAGCAATTCAACGATCAGCAGATCAGGTTGCAGATGGCCGCCTTTACATTCAGTACATTCTGTAAAAGCTGTTTGCATTTCGGTAGAGGCGTAGGTTGAAAATAATTTAATGAACCAGGCATCGGTAATTTTTTTGCCTAATGGATTTAATGTAAAATCTGCATTCCGGATATTCTCACCAACACAAATAGCCTTTTTAACTGTAGTACTGTTTATATCAATATTATGTTCCTGTGCGTAACTGATCAGTTTAACGATGAAAGAAGGCACTGCAATAATTGCCGTGGGCTTTAATCTTAAAATGGTTTCCCATTGGAGCGATGGAACACCGGGGCCAAGCCTGATGATGCCTGCACCTAATTTATGTATACCGGAATAATAAGCCATGCCAGCCATAAATTGCCTATCAAGCGTAAGCATGATCTGGTAAACATCATTCACCGAACCTTCAGTGCTCACAAAGGATGCGTACTCATTACATGCTAAACGGGCCAGGTCATTTTCGGTAAGCATGATGGTGACCGGGTTGCCCAATGTGCCGGAAGTAGAACTGTACTCAATGATCTTATTACGGGCCACACATAAAAAATCTTCATTGCGTTGCTGCAGGTCTTCTTTAATGGTAACCGGTATCACGCTCAGGTCTTCAATTGTTTTAATTCCCTTTGAATTAAATTTTGCCTGACTGAAAAACTCTTTATAAAAAGGGGAGTATTCATTTAGATAAGCAATGGTTTCCTGCAGTTTTATTTCCTGCATGGCTTTAATCTCTTCCTTGCTCTGGAAGGCTGCTTCGGGTGAGTAGTTCATAATATTTTTAATTAGTGTTGCATATTAATGTTGTCAGCCTGTCCCGATAATTATCGGGATGTCGAAGGCGGTATGTTCAAAATAATTACACGCTCTCATTTCAACCAGTCTTCGAAAAGCTGCTAATGACATGTATTTTAAATCTCTGACTTTCAAACTATTAGGCTGCCAGCCTGAGCCTGTCGAAGGCGGGTTTACTCTAATAATTCGGGTTCGACAAGCTCACCCTGACAGTCTTGTTAAACTCAAATATTTGTCATTTGCAAAGAATTTAAAAAATTTTTATGAGCGCCTCAGACTGACAGTATAATTGTTTAAGGGTTTATTAAACTAATCACTTTTCTATTATTACCATCGCACATGCCATGGTCTTTATATGAGAAAGTGAAACAGAGATCTTTTCAAACTGCAATCCGGCAATGGTTTCAGCTGTTATGCCATGAAACCGGATTCCCGGTTTTCCTTCTTCATCATTATAGATCTCAATTTCATTGAATGCTGTTCCCTGCCTCCATCCCGTACCCATCGCTTTTAAAAAAGCTTCCTTTGCCGCAAAACGGGCAGCATAATGTTCGTATTTAAATGCCCTTGCTTCGCAATATATAATTTCATCGGCAGAAAAAACAAGTTCTTTAAAGCCTGCTTTTTTTTCCAGTCTGCCGGAGATCCTTTCCACATCAACCAGGTCTGTGCCGATCCCAAATATCATGGTTTAATTTTTTTATTGATTTTCTGTATCTGTGCTTTAATATGATCTTCTTCTTTTTTGGTTGCGATAACCTTGGTTAATGCAAGTTGATAATTTTTTAAGGCTTGTGCATATTTTTTTTGCTTGTAGAGGTAATCGCCTGCTATCACATAAGTTTGATAATATTCCGGGTTGCTGGCAATTAATGCAGTTGTATTTATATTAAGCCCATCCAAAAACTGCTGCTTAATGTTGCGAAACACTTCAAAATTTTTATAGGCAGGGGTTAATAAAAAACTATCGGCTGCGATGGTTAAGCTGCTGTCTGCAATCTCATTGTTATCTTTCATGCCCTGCATGGCAAAAATTTTGTTCAGGTCGTAAGCTACATATTCGCCCAGTTGCCATGGCGAAGTGGAAACCCATACCAATAATTTCTTTGGCTCAAAAACAATGGAGTGGTGCGCCATTAACTGGTTAATGGCTTGTTCATTGCCCAACCCAATATTGGCGCCATTTAAACCTTTCTGATCACGGAGGATATTGATGGTTTTTTGTACCGTGTTCTTACCATTGGCATTTAATAATTCCATCAACCTTTTATAACGGTAGGGTGAGGCGCTTTCATTTTCCTGTTCAATATTCATTTTCGATCTTCCCAAAGCTTTGCTTTGAAAATGATTTGAACAAACGATAAAATCATTTTGGGGATCGTACACATCAAGTTCGCCCGGTGTTTTTTCAATCACCACCGCTTTATTGTCTGCTGCCGATGCCACTAAAAAAGATTCGGACACAAACATTTTCCTGCTCTTTGCAATTGCTATAGCCTCCTGTATGTTTTTTGCATATTGCAATATTTCCCTCGTTACTAATGATACAGGGGTAGCTGAACTTGTGGGCAGGCTCGACTTGGCAGCATTGATGGTAACTGACAAACCCTGGTCATTCATACCCGAGACCGCTCCAACAAACCCACCCCAGGTAACGGTCATAAATTTATAGCCGGTTTTGGGGTTAACAAATGAAACAGTCTTATCCTCGGCAAATTTATCGCCCACGTAAAAATCAAAATTGCGGCCAATGATCATCGTGCTGTCGGCCGACATAGCACCCCAGGTACCAAAAGAAGTGCAGCCTACCTGTATCAGGTTTTGCACGGCATGGCCAATATCATGTGCAGCATGGTAATTTAAAATGCGCTGGTAATTGCTACCAAGGTATTGATAAGCGGGGGATGCTGATTCTGAAACACCATAGATCTCTTCCTTGTATTCTTGTGTTACATGATCATCCAGGTTTCGGTTAAAAAAACCGATCAGGTATTTTAAATAACCTCTTTGAAATTTCGATGGCACCATCCTGGCGATCTGCTCAGCAAAATGATCTTCCTGTCTTACCACCAGTTCCTTTGTAAGTTTACCATTGATAACGCCACGTTCAAAAGCATCGCCTTCTACATATAATTCATAGAGCCCACTTTTGCTGTGGCGAAACCAGTTATTGTTTAATGTATAAAAACCTTTCCCGTGATCGGTGCGTTGTAACTGCAAGCTGCTCATGTCAGCAGGCTTTGGCGGATCTACTTTGGAGACCTGCACCAGGTATATAGCACTAATGACCAGCAGCAGCAAAAATGCTCCAAAGACATAGCCAACCCGTTTCCAGAATTTTTTTCTTTTAAGCATTTCTGATCTTTTCAATTATACTTTCATTGCCCATAAATGCAACACAGGTTACCAGCCCGCTCATAGATGCACCCAGCACGCCATGTAAATTAAGATTCTGTCCCGTTAAATACAGGTTAGGAATTTTAGTACGTGGCGATATAAATGTTTTTAATGGATTTCGGTAATCCTTTGCAATACCATACATCGAGCCATCATCATTACCGATATAATCCCGGTATGATAATGGCGTTGCTGTATAAAAAGACTTGATCGCTTTGCGCAGGCCCGGGAATTTTTCTTCTACCACATCAATCAGCAATTCTGCTTTTCTTTTTTTGAACGCTTCATAATCTTCACCGCGGTCTTCTTCTTTTGATACGGTATTAAATGTATCGCCCCATTGTTTCACTTCATCAAATTTCATGTAGGCTAATATCGTCATGGATTCGGCATATACATCCGAGCGGGAAGAAGCAGAGAAGAACAATGCATAGCCAAGCGGCCAGTTCTCTTCAGTATACTCGGTCATATTCCATACAGCTCCCTCTTTATGATAATAATAATTATGCTTTAAATAAGGGAATGCTTCTTTATTAAAAACGATATTAACGATAAAAGAAGACACCGTATTCTCCAGTTCTTTTACCCGGCTGCGGTAAGCCTGTTTGATCATATTTGTTTCAGTCATCTCCAGCGTACGCACCGGGTGCATATTGCTGATGAAATATTTTGCATGGATAAAAGAACCATCTTTCAATTCAACCGAACTTACCCTGCCGTCCTCCACTACAATTCTTTTTACTTCTGTGTTGCGCTGGATCACACCGCCTTGCTGCCTGATGTTTTGTGCAATGTATTTACCAATGGCCGATCCGCCGTCAATACATTTCCAGGAACTTTCGATATAGCTGTTCAGGATCATGGCATGCACATACAAAGGTGTTTTGCCACCCTTGCCTGCATATAAAGTATTGTTGCCTGCAAGCACGGCCTGCAATTTTTTATCATCGGTGATAGATTCAATAAATGCCTGTGCATCTATTTCAAGCACCGGTGTTTTTTCATTGATATTGCCGCCAGATCTTAAATTATATAAGGGAAACTTACTGCATACTTCTTTTATCTTATCGCAATAAAGGCGCAATGCTTTCTCCCCGTTGGGGAAATCTTTTAATAAATGCTGGATAAAATTTTCGTAACCCTGTGCATATACATATTCCTTTTCATCATTCTCAATAATGATCTTATCAAAAACATCTTCATCCATTTTTTGCAGCTTCAGCTTATCCATCAGGCCCAGGTATTTAAACACCTGGTACAGGTTCTGGCCCTCACCCAGTCCGCCCAGGTAATGCACACCGCTGTCAAATATTACCCGGTCACGTACATATGTCTGCAGGCAGCCGCCTATCTGCTTATTCTTTTCCAGCACACAAACCTTATAGCCTTCGCGGCTGAGTATATCTGCACAAACAAGGCCTCCCATGCCGCTGCCGATGATAACTATGTCGTAATTGTTTTTCAAATTCCTGTTATTTTTAATTACCTCATTTTGGGTTTAGGGTTGAGGGGTTTAGAAGTTTAGTATGTTCGGATTGACCACTAAACTTCTAAACCCCTAAACCCCTAAACTTCTAAACCCCTAAACTCCTAAACTTTCCTCTCCAATATAAATATCGTGTTAGAGGTAAGTTTTGAATCGGGGATTTCATCCACCTGCATATTATTTGCTGCAGCCATTGTCCTGATCATATTGCCCGATAAAAAACTTAACCCTGTTTTTGTTGTCTTATTAAAATTTAAAACTTTGGTAGAGAAGAACTCTGTAAGCTTTGTTTTTTTATGCAATGCTTCTTTATCACTGTCTCCATCCCTGATGATGATCATTCCGCCAGGATTTAAATGCCTGATGCATTTTTCAATCACCGCCTGCTGCTCTCCCGGTTGCAGGTAATGCAGCATATCGGCCATAATGATCGCATCATAGTTCTCAAAATCAAAACCCATCACATCACTATGCACAAAATTAACTGTATTGGTTTTGCTGAAGCAATGATTGGCCGTATCAATTTTTTCGGCATCATAATCAATTCCGGTAATATGTCTACCTGGAGATACAAAGGATAACATATATGGCATAAAGCCATAGCCGCAGCCAATATCCAGCATTTTTCCCTGTAAAGGCAGCAACTCATGAAAAGGCTGGTAATTCTTTTCCAGTTTTGTCTTGATCCGCATATACCATTCCAGCACCGGTCCCTTATACAGATAATTATATATCAATTTTTCACGGAAGTATGCCGGTGTTTCAATTTCCTTTTTCAGCAAATCAAATTCTTCCCTGAAATACCGGCCAACCAGTTTTGCCCTTTCGCCATAGCTGTTTCCATACCTTTTATCATCCGGCTTAATGCGTGGAAGGATCTTAACGGTAAGCTGTCCGTCTTTTAAAAGCTGGTCCTGTTTGGTCAGTGTATAGTCAGTTCCATGTATCATTATGGGCAGAATATCAACGTTGAGTTTTTCAGCAAGATAAAATGCGCCCTTATGAAAACGTTTTATTACGCCATCTTCTGCACGGGTACCCTCGGGAAAAATAATTACTGAATAACCATTTTTTATTCTTTCTTCCACCTGGCTCATATCTGTTTCTATCTGCTCTACAGGAAAATAATCAGCCATGCGTATCACTTTACCAAACAGGGGCGAATTCCAGATACGGTTATTGGTAAACATGATGAGCTTGGGATGCAGCATGATCAGCGGGAGTATATCCAGCGAAGACTGGTGATTGGCAATGATCACCGCAGGTGTTTTAAATTTTTCCTGCTGCGGGTTAATAATCTTCTTTTTTACGTTGATCATAATATATACCAGCCGGCGGCAAACCTTTGAAATGATGGTATGATAAACCAGCTTACCTCTTTCTTTAATGTTGAACAAAGAAAACGTCCAGGCAACTATGGTAAGTGTTACACTCCAACCAATAAAATAAGAGAAGGCAAAAGAGGATTTAATAAATCCCCACAGCGTCCATGGATAACGATTTTTGTTTACCCTGTTTTTTATTAATACCGAAAAGAAAAAAGGGATCAATATCTGCGACATCACCGCAACACAAAGAATACCGATGATAGAAATTAAAGCGATGGATTGAAGCGCAGGATGTTTTGCAAAAATTAAAACACCCAGGCCTGCAATGGTGGTAACAGCAGATAGAATGATGGAAGATTTAAAAGACGACAGGTTCTTCTTACCCGTTTTATATTCCTGCAACAGGCCATCCATGATGAACAGGCTGTAATCATCACCCAAACCAAAGATCAGTGCAGAGATAATGATATTGATGATATTGAATTGGATACCCGCCATACCCATGATACCTAATATCCATACCCACGTAATGAACATCGGTATGAATGAGACCAGTGTCAGCTCTATTCTTCCGTACACTATCAGCAGTACGCTGAAAACCAGCAGTGCCGTCATAATCGCAATGCTTGAAAAATCTGCTTTTACAATTTCTACCAAACGGTTGGTCAGGTATTGCTTATCTAAAACGGTAACATTAGGTGAATTTTCAAAAGTTTTATAAACTTCCTGTCTTTTTTCAGGAACTGCTTTTACCAAAGTAACCACGCTAGCCTTACCGGGTTTTTCGGTAATATAATCGTTAAGAAAATTGTTACGCACAGCAGCCATGGCATTCTTATCAACAGGCGTATATCTTTTATTCAGCAGGCTGTCAAAATTATCAAAGGCCGATGCATTGAATGTTAAAGCTTTTCCTTCGGCCCGTAAAGTTGCCAGTAAGGCCTGCTTCTTTTCTGCAGACCAGTATACATTCCATCTTTCAATTCTTTTTTGTTGCAGGCTATCAGAAATGATCAATGAAGAAACACCGGAGTACTTTTTAACTACCTGCTCATCCTGCAGTTTATTGATTAGTGTAACCAGTTTTTCATTATTCACCAATACCTCGTCAAGCGTTTTGCCTTCGGTAACCAGGTAAACAGACTGTAAAGCATATTGATTAATGTGGTTGAGTTTTTTTTCTGACTCCTTTAATTTGCTGCTCATGTAGTTCATATTCTGCAGGTCGGTTTCAAAACCAACCTTACCTGCCTGGAAACCAAAAAAAATAGTAAGCGCAAAAATTAACAGCACCAGGTATTTATTATACTCGGGCCTTAGGGCGGCTATTTTATCTATCCAGGAAAATTTATGGGTAACCTGTGATACCTTGTCTTTTTCCGAAATGATAAAATGAGGCAGGAAGATCAGGGAACAAAGAGAAGCACCTATCAAACTGAATGCAGCAAACAATCCCAGGTCCTTCAGCATTTCGGATTCAACAAACTGCAGGCATAAAAAACCACCAACGGTTGTAAAACTGCCAACCGTCATTGGCATGGCCAGGTCACGTATCAGCTGATGTATATTCCCCGTATGCCGGTAGTGATTAAAAACATGCAGAGAATAATTTACTGCAATACCCAGCACTACCGATCCTGTTCCCAGCGCAATAACAGATATACTGCCTTTTATAAAATAGATGCAGGCCAGCGAAAGCACGGCTCCAAACAATACCGGTATCAATATAATAAAGGGCGCTCTTTTTTTACGGAAATACAATCCTAAAAAAACAATGATGAACAAAAGGGTGATCCCCTGCGTGAACAAAGCGTCTTTACGCAATTGCATGGCATTGCCAACAGACACAGCAGTAGCGCCAAAATAAGATGCGGTTACCATATTACTTGTATGGTTTTCCAGGATACTGTCAAGCCCCTGCAACAGCAAAGCATTCTTACCCGTATTCGTCGGCGGGAATGCAGGTGTGATAAAAAGCATTAAATGCTTCCTGTCTTTGGTCAATATGTAATTATCATAGAGCTCAAAATTCTCATCGTACTGTAACTGCTGTAGTTTTTTTAATCCCAGGAAACTGATGCCAACAGGATCCTTGCTGATCATATTCTTTAAACCAAAAACAGCGGGAGAGCTGAGCGTACGTAAATTCTGTTCCAGCGTTTCTTTTATCCTGGCAGGCGTAATCATGGAATCGAGCAGCTGGTAATCCTTTCCCTCCAGGAACACAGGGAGGTATTCATTGATGGTACCAAATAGTTCAAGGGTTAATTCATCATCTACTTTATTATTGATCCCTTTTATATAAGCTGAAAGATTGGACTCTATCTTTTCAGCAAGCGCATCGGCATAAGCAACCAGGCTATCCGGTTCTGCAGCACCTGCGGTATCTTTTAATGAAACGGTGACTGCAAGTTTATCCATGAATTTAGATTCCTGGAAAACCTCGTTCAGTTTTTCTATCTTCTTATCCTTAGGTAAAATTTTAGAGATATCTTCTTCAAATCTTACCTGCATAGCGAACCATCCCGCTAATACAAAAATTAAAAGGAAGGTTGCATATAAAGCAGGCCGGCGCTTTTTATAAAACTCATAAATGTGCAGTAATATTTTTTCCATGTACTATTCAGCCTTTGTAACAACCGCCTGCTTTTTATCGATCAGTTTTAAAAAAATAAAAGTGAGTATCCCAAATAGGAATGCAGCTACAACAGCCAATGTAAAGCTTCCGAAAATATATTGCAGCAAATTATTTTTAATAGAAGACAGGGTGATAGCATTACTGAAATCTATCTGCATAGCTTCCGGCCCCATCCACAAGGCGCCCATTTTATAACTTAGGAAAATGATCACCGGTATCATGGGGGGTATGCTGATGTTTGCTGCTACAATAACCAATGGTTTATTCAGTTTAAAAATGATAGCCAGGAAAATAGCAATGCCCAGTTGAAAGCCCCATACAGGTGCAATGCCCATAAAAATACCTACCGCCACTGATATGGCTTTTAACTGTGCAGAATGATGCGGATTGAACAGGTGTTCATCAAGCAACCTGTTCAGTTTCTTTTTACTGGTAAGCGTTAATATAAAATCCCGTGGTTTGATGTACAGGAAACTGATAAGCACCAGTATGGTATTTAAAATACTGATGCGGAAAAAATCTTTAAAGGGCCTGAAATGCGAAACCCGTTCTTCCTTTGGTGCATAAAACACGGTAACCGGAACGGAAACAATATCCAGTCCTTTCCAGGCTGCTTTAACCAATACCTCGATCTCGAATTCGTATTTGAATGTTGTGAAACGCATTTTATGTAAAGGCAATAAAGGATAGAGCCTGTAGCCTGACTGTGTATCCGGGCTGGAGACACCTGTTTCAACCTTGAACCAGAAATTAGAGAATTTATTACCAAAGCTGCTGCCCCCTGGTACCGAAGACTGGTCCATATTTCTTGCGCCGATGATGATGGCATTGGGATAAGCTTCAAGTGCTTTAATAAATACCGGCAGGTCCTTTGCAAAATGCTGTCCGTCGGAATCGATTGTAATGGCATATTCGTATCCTTTTTCAACAGCGTATTTAAATGCCTTACGTAGCGCCCAGCCTTTGCCTACATTATCAGAATAGCTGATCAGCTGAACCAGGGGGTAGTTTTTTATAATATCAAGCGTATTATCAAGAGAGCCGTCATTAACTAAAATAATATGAGTGCTGTACGCGGCTACATCTTCTATCAGCTTTCCAAGCGTAGCTGCGTTGTTATAGGTAGGAATAATAACACAGGCTTTTAAAATATCAAATCGCTCCCTGGTGGGTTCAAAACCGGTCATTATTCTTGCAGTTTGTCATTAAGTGAAAAAATTAGCAGGATCAGGGATTAAAAATAAAGCTTATCAAGGAATTGGAGTTGTATCAGTTTGAATTTTGGTACTTCGGCAGAGTTTTCACCTGCCTAAGTTTTCTGTCAGGCTGAGCTTGTCGAAGCCGGTATATTTCGTATGTACTCCGCCTTCGACAAGCTCAGGCTGACAACTTCCAGTAAATACGACACTAACCCTGCCTGGCCATTTTATTTTCAGAGCGCTTCTTTTTATCCCCCATCCTCTGGTGAATCCAATCGGGCCATTGGCTGTGGTCCTCTGCATCATAAATACGCAGCTCCTGCGTACCATCAATTGGCAACAGGTCTTCTTCTGAGCAGCCTAGTATCTGGGCGGCAGTTTTTACACCGGAGTAACTGGAGCCGGCAACACCATGACTCATGATACTGGAGCCGCACATATACAGGTTCTCAATTTCACTTTTAGCGCTGTAGGAAAAGGGCCCGGTTTGCCAGAAACCTTTTTCGGTACCATATACATTTCCTTTTGTTGACTTGATATAATGTTCATTGGTAACAGGGGTGCCCAGTTCAATATGGCTGATATGCTTATGCACTTCCGGCAAGATCCTTTTAAAGGTATTCAGCAGTTTTTCTATAAGCCTTTTTTTTATCTCCTGGTACCTGTCTTCGTTCTCATCTTTTTGGGTGCAGGTTTTAAAGCTATCATAATCTATAAACGTAACAGCCTCAATGGTATGATGCCTTCCATCAAAACTCAATGGATCTTTTAAAGAGGAGCAACTGATAAAGAGCGATTCAAATTCATCTTTTTCTAAAATAGATATCCTGGTAAGGTCTTTATAGATCTCATCCATGCCCTTATCTGCCATGAACCAGATATTACCAGAATCTATGCCGGCTTCACGTACATTCATATCTACCGAAATAAAGAACATCAAGGAGGTTACTGAATAACGGGTAGCCCCCAGCTTTTTACGTAGTTTACTGCTCAGGTTTTCATGACCAACCAGTTTATAGGTAGCTGCGGGGTCGGTATTGGATATGATCTGCCTGGCTTTTATGATCTCTCCGTTCTGCAATTCAACTCCCACTGTCTTTTTTTTCTTTTCGCCTTCCGTTAATATTCTTTTTACGCCCTGCCCGGTCTTAATCTCTCCTCCATATTTTTTGATGGCATTGGTCATTGCTTTTACAATAGCGGCACCCCCGCCCATGGGATAGAAACCCCCATTAAAATAATGCGTCATTAAAGCGCAATGCAGTGGGAAGCTTGCTTTAAATGGAGGAAGTCCATGATCGCCACATTGTATATTAAGTACCTGCTTCAGCAACGGATCTTTTATATGCCAGTCTATAACACGCTTTAAACTGAACAGGCCATATTTACCTAAATGCCGGGTACGGTATGGTATGGTTATATTATCCCAGAATCCATTCATTTTAGGAATAAGGAATAACTGGTCGCTTACTTTTTGAACAAGTTCCAGGTATTTTTTAATGCCTTTTTTTTCTGCAGGAAAAATTGCTGAAAGGGATTCCTTTAAATTTTCAACGCCTGCAGGCATATCAATGCGTTCATCGCCGATCCAGCAATGTTCATAAGCATGTTTATTCATCCTGAAAAAAACAAGTTCATTGGCTATGCCCAGTCCCTCATATAAATGACTGCTTGATTCGGCCTTATCCATGCCTCCTATATAATGTACACCCGGGCTAAAGCGGTGTCCATCTATATAAAAGCTATGACACCAGCCGCCCGGTACGTAATGCTGTTCAATAATAGCAACTTTTTGTCCTGCACGAGCTAGGCACAACGCTGCCGATAAACCGCCTGCTCCTGATCCTATGATTATAGTATCAAATTCTTTCATTTAAAGCAATGTTTATCGAAATATCAATTTAAAAAGAGGTTAGTGAATTTTTAACAAATCTACGCTAAACTTTTAAATTCAACAGTTAATCGAATTAGTATCAAGGTTTTAAATTATCCCAACTGCTGAATTTTTTCCTCAGTAAATTATATGGCATGGTTTTGGAATTCAGCCAATCCAGAATACCAAATATCAAAATATTATTTTTCAATTTTTAAAATCTAATACTATGTCAGAAACAAACTTCCCTTCGCCATCTGCAAAGCTAACCACAACTAAGAACAACAATTATAAAAATGCAATAATTGGTGTTTTAGCTGCTGGCCTTGTAGCCGTTTCCGGTTATTTAATTTATGCAAAAAGTGATGATGGAAAAACCATTCAGCAAAAGGAAACACAAATAGCTACTGTAACATCTGAAAAAAGTGACGTGCAGGCAAGTTTTGACGCATCCCTTGCCAGGCTTGATTCTATGTCAACTGTTAATACCGGTTTAGAAAGCCAGTTAACAGCTAAGAATGCAGAGATCGATAAAACAAAAGCAGAGATCCGCAGTATACTGAATAAAAAGAATGCAACTACAGCGGAATTGAGCAGGGCAAAAACTTTGATCGCTTCATTAAATGACAAGATCACTACAATGGAAGCTGATATCGCTCAGTTAAAGCAGGACAATCAATTACTGACAAATGATAATGTTGTTTTAAAGCAGGAAAAAGAAGTGCTAACACAGAACCTTACAGCAACAACCTATGTTAAAGATAGTCTTGTACAAAAAGTTGATGTAGCATCTACCTTAAATGCAAGTAATATCGTTATCACACCTATCAATGTTAAAAATTCAGGAAAAGAAAAAGTATCAACCACTGCAAAAAGAGTTGATAAATTAATGGTGAGTTTTGATGTTGATAACAGGATCATTCAGACTGGTACAACTGATGTATATGTTTTGGTTCTTGGCCCTGATGGCAAGCCGATCTCTACAACCAGTGAAACCTTTACTACAAGAACAGATGGTCCTTTAACTTATACAGCAAAGGTTCCTGTTGACCTGGAAACAGCTAAAAGAAAGAATGTAGAATTTGCATTCTCTCCTGGAAGCACATTTGTTCAGGGTAGCTATACTATCCAGATCTATCAAAATGGATTCCTGATTGGTCAAGGTACCCGTGAATTAAAGAAAGGTGGTTTATTCAGTTAATTCAATATTAGTTTAATCCCATATTCTTAAAGAAGATTATTACAGGCAACTGTAATTTTAAAGAGCTACCGGAATTCATTTTCTGGTAGCTTTTTCTTTTCAGTAACTTATTGTTTTTTTTGTAAAACCATTATTACATTTGCATCTTTTAGTAATGCAGAGAAATATCAAAACAATTGCGATCATTGGCGGGGGACCTTCGGGCTGTGCAATGGCTACCTTATTAAACCGGAAAGGTTTTACAGTAGCCGTTTTTTATTTGGAGAAACGCCCTGAAATAATTGTTGGAGAATCGCTGGTGCCGGCTATTATTCCCTTGTTACGTGAATTGGGGATTGAAGATGAAGTTAAAACATACAGTACTTATAAACCCGGAGCATCAGTATGGGTAAATAAAGATGAAGAAGCAACATCACCTTTTAGTTTTGGCGGCGGCGGCCTGCCACCTTATGCATATAATGTACCCCGGATCAAATTTGATAAGACCCTATTTGACCTTGCAGTAAGGGAAGGAGTTACTTTCTTTAAGCAGGTGGCCAGGCTTGAAAAGACGGGCAATACTGATAAACTTAAATTGAGTGATGATACCTTTGAGGCCATCAACGATTTTTTTAAAGGCCAACCCGACCTGATCGTTGATGCCAGCGGACGTTCCCGTACTATTTCCCGTTTGTTAAACATCCCCACAAAGTCAGGCTACCGTAAAGACATAGCCGTTTTCGCCCACCTGGAGGGAGCCGAAAAAATTGAGCCTTACAATATTCATTTGCATAGATTAGAAAAAGGCTGGACCTGGAGAATTCCATTACCTGACCGCATTTCAGTGGGCGTAGTAATTGATCCGGAACATTTAAAAAAATTCGGTACTACAACGGAACAGCAATATGATAATTTCTTAAAAACAGATGATAATTTAAAAAAATTCACTGCCAACGCCAGCAGGGCCACCGGGGTGGTTCAATACAGCAATTACCAGCTTATCTCCCAAAAAATGTATGGTGCAAACTGGTTACTTACCGGTGATGCAGGTGGATTCCTGGACCCTATTTTTTCTTCAGGCTTATTTTTAGCTATCAAGGGTGCTTTTGCAGCAGCTGAAGCGATAACTGCCGGAACGGATAGCGCTTTTAAAAAATACCAGAGACAACAATTATACGAGTTAGCAATCTGGCAAAAACTGGTAGATACCTGGTATAGCGGCAGCCTTTTTACCTTATTTAAAGTGGGGCAGGACCGGATGGATACCGATTTTGGCCGTTTTATAGGCCCCCATATGCAGCGGCACCTGACCCGGATCTTTACCGGTGAAGCTGTATATAAACGTTATAGCCGTGGTTTTTTGAATTTTGTGCTGGGGCCCATGATCAGCTTAATGAAACTGGGCCGCCTCCATAACCGTAAGATCTCCGATCTGGAGATAAAATAATATCGAGGTTCTGTTGAAACAAACTTACTTTCAGTCTGAGCCAGTAGAAGGGGCGTTCATACATTAATACCGGCTCTTCTTCCATACAACTTTTCTATTTATCCTAACTTTTTACATGCTTTTCGATGCCCTTGTCGCTTGGTTCCTCCCTTAAAGCTTCAATCCATCCTCTTTATTTACCGTTCATCACTTTCTCAAATTTCTTAAAATCTTATCAATTTTTACTATAAATCAATGCCAGACTGCATTTTATTATATTTTGACTGCCTATTACTAAAATATACTTAGTACTTTATATTGCATAGTACTAAATTATCTCTTACCTTTGTGTTATCAAAGTAAGCAAAGCGCTTAAAAAAATAAAAACTAATAAAACAAAAGTCATGAAAAAGCAAACTAACAACTTCAGCCCTTTAACCAAAGTTGAAACTGAAAAATTAACTACCCTGGTAAATGAGACCCTGGCTGTTGAATTCATAAAGCCCAAGTCATTCAGTCCTGCAGATCTCTGGAATATCCAGCGCAGGAGCAGGACGATGACCCAGAGAAGGTATTATGCATAAGACCGATGGTTTAAAAGTATAGCCAATATTTACCGTAGCCCGATGCAGCTCCCAAAAGTTTCGAATAAAATCGAAACTTTTTTTTGTTTGTGCCATCGGGCATAAATAATTGGCTAATTAATCCCTTTTATTTTTTTACAAAAGCTAAAAAGCCCTATTTTTGCAACCCCAAAAGGGTACACTCCTCCTTAGCTCAGTTGGTTAGAGCATCTGACTGTTAATCAGAGGGTCTCAGGTTCAAGTCCTGAAGGGGGAGCAAGAAAAAAATAAATTAAGCCTTGTAAGTCTTTGATTTACGAGGCTTTTTCTTGTCCCTGTCAAAATGTAGTTAATGGGGGCTTTACTATCTGTTAAACTTGAAAATTGATTAACCGACCTTCGACATTTTAATTTAACCTTTCATAATATTCTTTTTAATAAATAATCCCTTGCTTCATAAGAGAGACAATGCATTTTGAAAAAGGTTTTACTTGTTAAAAATAAGGTTTGTTTAAATGTTGCTAAGTAATGCCCCGGCACTTGTAAATATTAATACCAGATTTCTTGCACATATTTCACAAAAAATCCCCCGGTAATTACCGGAGGATTTGTATAACGTTTAAGTTATCTTTTATTGAATAACCACTCTGCACACGGTGAGTCGGCTTCCGTTCAGATCACCAATCTCAACCCAGTACAATCCTTTTCCATAAGCTCTCA